>JAOTSC010000112.1 GCA_030247525.1 bacterium
GACACTCTTGTCTGTCACAATCAGGGGCGAACCATAGGTTCTGCCCCTACTATCAGACGGGCTTGAAAGCCCGTAACCACCCCGATATTACAGGTCTGGAGACCTGTCGGTACCCCGTATGTAAGGGCGTATTGCAATACGCCCCTACTTTAGAACAACGAATTTCCGCGATAGGGATTGCTTACCTGCCGAGAGAAATGCGAAATAGGTCCCCGAGGAAAGATTGTCACTATTAATTTTCACTGAATAGGTGCCGGCATCCTGCGACCAATCGAATACTGTGCCAACCGTTCTCCCGGTAATATCAAATAATTCTAATCTCACGTTCGCCGATTTCGGAAGGGTGTAGATTAAAGTAGTCGAAGCATTGAATGGATTCGGATAGAGCTGCTCGATTCGGAAGTCGGTAGGAGTCGTTTCGTTGGGTGGGCGTTCAATAACGCGAACTGCCTCGTGGATATTAAAAATGCCGAACGATTCCCGTGCTCCAACAAAGAGGGTATCGCCGTTCGTAACGATCGAACCGTCCGGTGCGAGGAATCTGCAGTTATACAAACCGGCAAGTTGAAGGTTTGAAGGATTGCTGGCATCTATCACCAGAAGGTCGGTTGTATACACGGAACAAAATACATAATCGCCGGACGCCCAGATTTGACCATTCCCAATCAGCGTTTGATACTGACCGACTTGCACCGGCAAAGCGGGGTCGGAGACGTCATACGATTTCAATTCCGTATTACTGGTTAAAAAGAGCGTCGTGCCGGAGACCGCGATACCATATACACCCAATGGAACATGGATACTCGCGACAAACCGCAGCTGTAACGGATCGCGAATGTCGATCACTACCACACTATTACTGCTGGTGGCAATGTATGCGTAGTTGCTATCGAGCACGAGACGGCGCGGCACAGATAAAAGCGAATCGAAATGGGATACTTCGACTGGTGTAGCAGGCAGCGAAACATCGACGACTTTCAACCCGTGCAGCGAGCCTAAAATGAAGGCGTATTGCCCGCGAACCGCAACATCGAAAATCGTCTCTAAATAGGTTAGTACGCCGGTTTGTACCGGATTCGCCGGATCGGTTACCTCGACAATCCGCAAGCCGCCGGTACTGTCGGCAAGGTAAGCGTATTGGTTCTGTACCGCGACCCCGATGACACTGCCCGGCGTATCGTAGGTACCAGCCAATCGAGGCGCGAACGGATTTCGATAGTCGAAAACTTTCAAGCCATACCCGCCGCAGGCGGTATATGCGAAAGGAGAAGCGATCGCAACCCGTTGAATGAATCCGGGTTGCGAGTAACTTCCGATGGTGGTGGGCGACGATGGCGTTGCGATGTTGAGAACTTGGAAACCAAAGTGATAATCCGATACAAACGCTCGATTTCCTTGTAAGTATACACATTCGGGAAAGTCTAATTGCCCGAACGTTGTTAGAAGGCGGGGAACTGCCAAATTGCGGATATCGTAAATTTGGAGCGAACCGTGGAGAAATGCTAAAAATGCCAGCGAGTCGTTCCAAGCAAAAGCAGTACAACCGATTGAATTGGGGAAGGTACAGATCCGACGCAACAACGTGGGAGACTGAAACCAAACCCCGAGTAGTCCCTCAGTTTCCGATTTTACGAGTCCGGTATTCCCGACGATTGAAATTGCTGTAGTCCAATCGCCAAGCGTCGTATCGAGACCCACTAAGACCGGCGCCGCCGGATCGGCTACGTTGACGATAACGGTGCCGTTATATCCCGGGAGGTACGCGTGTCGATTGAAGAGCGCCACATCGCTTACGCTATGACTCAACTGCAAACGGCTGAGTTCGACCAAGTCACCCGGATGAAACGCTTCGATAACGATCAATCGACGGGATACGGTTACGACATAGATATAGTGGTCGACGATAGTAAAATTGAGATTATCCGTTGGTAATGAGAGCATATAGAGTTGCGTCACGGCAGGCGGATTGCGTATGTCGTAGGTACAAATTCGATCTATGCCAAGCACAAACAACGTAGTATCGACGATTACGAGATCGGCGGCACTTCCTTCGTTATAGATCGAGCCGACTGGTGCGGGAGTCGAGGGGTTGGAAATATCGAAAATGGTTACGCCGTTACTCACTTCCGCAAGGTAGAGATAATTCCCGGACACCACGATTGACGTCGCCTGAGAAAAATGAAACCGCCCCATCATACTAACGCCTAAGCTGTCCTGCGCGGAAACGGGGACTAAACCGCTAAGCGCCAGCAAGAGCGTCAATATCGCAACCAACTTCATCGGTGTGCTCACAATGTTCTCCTCGGTGGATATTGTTGATGCTTCCGAACTAAACCTCTATTTCAAAACGGTAAACTTTGCGATCCGCGATTGATGTGTTGTCTTCAAATGCGCAAAGTACGTTCCCGATGTCAGCGACTCCCCTTTGATTTTCACCGAATAGGTGCCGGCATCCTGTGTCCAATCGAATACTGTGCCGACGCTTCTTCCGCTAATATCGAACAATTCCAATTTCACATTCGCAGTATTGGGTAAAGTATAAGTAAGCGTTGTCGTCGCATTAAATGGATTCGGATAGATTTTTTCTATCCGGAAATCGGATGGTATCTCGGCTCCGATTCGATCGACGACACCCAATGCCTGCGAACAATCGTATATGCCGAATTCCTGACCGGCTGCAACATATATGTTCGAGTCAGCTACCGCTATACTGTAGGCATGATCTTGGGTAACATAATGACCGACTTCCTGAATCGACTGCGGGTTGGCAATATTTAACACCCGAATACCGGAGTCGCCGGCAGCCACAAAAGCATACTGTCGAACTACCGCAACCGCACGAGCATACCAACCGCCGTTGTAAGAACCGATTTCTACTGGTGCGGTGCGATTATTCACCCCGATTAAACATAATCCCGCATATCCATCAGCGACATAGGCAACGTCTCCCACAATGACGACATCATCAGCTGAGCCCGAGGTATCGTATAATCCAACTGGTGTGGGAGCTGTTGGATTCGTAACATCGATTATTTGCAATCCGGAGTAATTAGAGGCGATATAGGCAAAATTTCCTGCTATCGCGATTCGTCCATATTGACCAAGAATAGAACAGGTTCCCACGCGGTAGGGGACAGCAGGATTTGTCACATTCAGAATTTGAAGTTCCCGTGCAAAATCGAGAAGGTAAGCATAATTTCCAGCGAAAGTTATTCTCGAAAATGTACGAAATGAATCAATCGAACCGCATTCCTGTGGTGCAGATGGATTGCTGATATTGAAGATTCGGGGCACATTTAGATAAAGCGGTACATAAGCATAATTCCCGCAAACAGATATATTCACTGCTTGATAATCGGTATCGATGTAGCCAGTCGAAACAGTCGAAGCAGGATTACTGACGGTAAAAATTCGAATACCACACTCGTATTCTGCGAGGTAAGCATGATTCTCGGAAAGGAAAAGGTCAATTGCAAAACCGGGAGCACTGAAGAAACCCGCAATTTGCGATAAGGCCGGGTTACTAATTCCAATCACCTGCAATCCATGATAAGCGTCGGCGACATAAGCATAACTACCGGATAGCGCGACATGAAGGGCATTATCCGGTGTCGAACAGGAACCAACAATTAATAGTGTAGATGGAATACTGATGTCGACAATCTGTAATCCGGCCTGACCATCCGCAACAAAGGCGTAATTTCCAGCAAGGGCGATTCCATAGGCACCGTCAGGCAAACGGATAGAACCAACAACGGCGGGAGTTGCCGGATTTCCAATATCGATAATCCGCAATAATCCTGAGTAACTGGCGAGATATGCGTAGTTTCCTCGTACCGTTACATCGAATGGCGTTCCATCGTGTGAGTAAGAACCTGTAAGCGTTGGAGCAGCAGGATTTGTTACATCGAAGATGTAATAAAACGAGCCGGTTGCAAAATGAACATAATTCCCGGAAACGACCAAATTGCTTGCCCGACCTAAAGCAGATATACGACTAACAAATTGTGGTGTTGCTGGATTAACAATGTTTACAATCTGCATACCGGAATCGAGATCGGCAATGTAAGCGTAACTTCCTGATACAAAGATATCGCATGCATAGCCGGGTGTATCGTAAGATCCAACGATTTGAGGTTGAGTCGGACTACTAATGTTGACAATTTGAATTCCCGATTCAGCGTCGGAAACATAGATATAATCGCCTACGAGAAAGACTGCATTCGCGTTTCCTCGCGTATCGAGCAATCCAACTTGAACTGGAGAATTAGGATTACTAACGTTGACGATCCTAAGACCGGCAAGTCCATCGGCGAGATAGGCGTAGTTGCCCTGGATGGCAACGTCACGCGTGAATGTATGCCAAAACCGACCGACACAACTTACACTTAGACTATCCTGCGCAAGGGTAGGTGAGAGTGATCCAAAGAGGAGAAGAGGTAGAAACAGTCGAGAGAAAAATCGTTGCGAAAACATCGCGCCTCCATCGTGCAAGTTGGTTTCCTTTGTATACTACCAAAGAAAATCACACCAGTCAATGAAGTTTTCGCAAAAATGAAAATTTATTAGGTTGAGTGGCATTGGTGGTAGGGGTCGAAACGCTTCGACCCGTATCATTTCGGGCAGTTCGCGAACCGCCCCTACCCTTCGTCCGAACCCCGATACCCGAACCCCCCTATTCCCAATTGCCCATTGCCCAACACCCAACCGCGACAAGAACCCGCCTTGCGGCTCACCGAAGGTAATGTCGCGGCCACGTCACCCATTCTTCTTCGCGTAACCGACATGGCGGGTCGCTTTCCGGAGGAATGGTTCGAGCGTTTTCCAGGCATCGGCTTCGAATTTCGTCGCGAGTTCCATCCAGCGTTTCGTTCGGTCGTCGGATGCGGTATCACGGCTCATCCCGAGTGGTTTCGATGCCAACGCCTGTGCCGCTACAGCACAGCTCAACTCCGTCGATCCCACCGTAAGCAAGGCGTGAGTCGATTGAGCGGTATAGGGTGGCGTTAAGCGCGCGGTAATTTTCGCTTCCGCTTCTAAAATCGATTGCGATAGCAATTCATCGGTCGCGCCGCTATCGGACACATCGTAATCGATCGCGATAAAGTAAGGATCGGGAATCCGTGAACCGGAAAGCCAGATAATCCGCCCGCTGCCATACTCGATGTCGTAATCGACACCCGTCTCAAACACTTGAAAGTTCCCGTAAAATACCGTTACTGTACTTCCCGAATTGATTTGCGAACCGGCTTCCCGCCGGATTCTCCCGTTTTCATAATCAATAATAAAATCGATACCCTCGGCAAACATATTGTGAAGATACTCACCATCAAATACCGCGACGCTACCCGGTATCACCTGTTCCGAAGTGAACTGTGTCCACCCCTCGCCGTCGAGCGTTACCGCGCGTATTGCAGGTATCGCTTGTAGAATACCTTTCACGCGCACACTATCGACCCGAATTGGCAATACGCTGACGGTCGCGTTACTCTCGCTGCTAATCATCGCCCACTCATTCCGGATCGTCCGCACTGGACTTACCGGCCCGATTAAATGCAACCGGACATTCTCGACTGTCGTCCAAGCCATTGGTTTATTCCTTATTTTTTACAGGTCGGGAGACCTGTCATACCCAGTTATTGGTTCCATTCGTCGTCGGTGAGTTCAATGAGAATCGAAGCCAGTATATCGCGATTGCCGCTGATCTGCCCGACGGACAATGCAGTAGGCGAACTACCTAATTGCGCAACAATTGTGAAGTAAGGATTGGCATAATTCGCAGCGATCGAAAGTAAATCACCGGCTTTTACATTGATGTTATCCTCCACGGTGAAAAGATTGGAGCCATCATAGACCATCATTCGTTTCAATCTGCCATTCGTCGGGATCGGGACACCGACCGCGGCAATTTGACCGGGACCGAACAGTAGAACCGAGTAGTTCGTCACTGTTCGTCCGAACAGCATCGTTGATACCGAGCGCTTGGCTTTCAACCAATTCACAGTACCATTTATCATTTGCATAGGAGTCTCCAGTTGGGGGTGGGGGGATGGGTGATGGGTGTTAGGCAATGGGCAATAGGGGATGGGTAGCGACAGGTCTCCAGACCTGTAAAGCAATAGGGGTAGAGACAGGCGTCCCCGCCTGTTTAGGAAGAAAAAATGGTGGGTACCGACAGGTCTCCAGACCTGTAAAAAACAGGGGTGGGGGATTGTAGGATGGGTGGTTACGGGCTTCCAAGCCCGTATTCGGGTGTAGGGGTCGAATTTAATTCGACCCCTACACTGTAGGACAGACACTCTTGTCTGTCCACAAAGATGGGCGAACCATAGGTTCTGCCCCTACAAACGAGCGCGATGAATCGCGCCCCTACACTTACAGGTCTGGAGACCTGTCGCTACCCGGATAGTAAGAACATACACCCCACAACCGGACAGACAGGGGCGTCTGTCCCTACTATCGGATGGGCTTGGAAGCCCGTAACCACCACTACAAACCCCTACACAGGAAAGGGGATAGGCAATCCGGAAATCGAGTGTTTTCTACCCATTCCCTAACCCCTATCCCCCTACTCCCATTCTTTATGGACAGACAGGAGTGTCTATCCTACTCAGTGGACAGACAGGAGTGTCCGTCCTACTTTAGTAATCGCAGAGCTTGACGGCGTCGTCGAGCAGAATCGTATAGACCGATTCCTTCGATACTACCGCCGTTTCAAGTTTCGCGGAAATCACCTTCTCCGCTTCCACGGTGAGCGGCTGCGCAACCGATTCCCGCAATGCAAACCGGCTATCGATGGCAATCAATTCGGTCGCCGTCGCCCCTTCCACCAGCGTCAATTTGCTGTTGAGCGGCTGAATCGTCGCATGGATACCGGCTTTCGCAATGAGTTGGCTCCCCTGCCAAATCGCCGGATCCTGAAATTGTGTCATATTCAGAATTTTCTCGACATCGGATTTTGCCGCCAGCAGATGGGTCATCCGCGCCGGCGCGCCGAAATCGAGCGCGACATGCACCAAATCGCCATAGGCGAGGGTTCCCGCCGTTCCGGCAAACGAATTGCTTGGCGCACTGGACGTACCGTCGCCATTGCGTAACGTATTATAGATTTCCTTCAATTCGTCGGCCGCCATTTGCGCGCCGATTGCCCATAATAGAGCGCGAAATTCGGTTAATCGTTGATGGCGAATTACCCGATACGGAAAATCGAATTGACGGCCACGATCGACCATAACCGCTTCTTTTTCCCGATAATTAACGGTAACTGTTGGAAAACCAGCGCCTTGCCCTTGTCGTGCTACCGATTTTTTTACATCGGTAGTTTTGAAATAGACTGGCTTGGTCGATGGGCCTTTTTCCGGGACTTGCACTGCGACCAAGTCCGCCGGATCCTGAATTAGCGTCATTCCATAGCGAATTTCCCGTAAAATGAATTCCGGGGCTAATAATGCCGCATCGGACATTAAAAATTGTTCGACGGTGGCGGCATTTCGCCCGGAAATTGCGAGATCATTAACCGCTAATTGGCGTTCGAAAGCGTCAAGCGGCGAATCGATTTTTCCCGCTTCATTGCGGGTCGATGGATCGTATTCTTCCAATAATTCGGTGAGGGTTAATCCGCGGCTTTGCGCTTCGTGATAGAGCGCGAGATTACCGGAACGGGAAGCGTCGCGGATAGTGGGTTTCAGCGCTTCTGCGCGGGAAAGATCAAGCATGTGTTTTCTCCAAGGGTGTTGGGTGTTGGGTTTTAGAAGGGGGCTCGGGATTAGGAATTCGGGGCTCGGGGTTCGTTACAAACAAAACTATCCTTGTATTGTTACTGTACTTGCAGCATATTACCATATAAAGCATGAGGTAACGATGGACAGTTTTCGTGAACTTAGAGTTTGGAAGCTATCGATGGATTTAGCGATATTCACGTATAAAATCACACAAAAGTATCCCAAACATGAGTTGTTCGGATTATCGTCACAAATGCGGCGGGCTGCGGTATCAATTCCCTCCAACATTGCCGAAGGATTTGGACGTCAATCAACCAAAGAGTATCTACATCATCTTTCGTTCGCTCAAGGTTCGATTTCGGAGTTGGAAACTCAAATCGAGTTGTCGTTTAGACTAACATACATTGATGAAGCAAACTACGTAGCGTTACTCGAATTATGTGATCATGTCGGAAAACTCCTTACCAATCAGAAGAAGTCACTTCGTAAGCATCTCACAGAAAGCGATCCGCAAACATAGTATGCTCTGATTCCCGAATCTAATTCCGAGCCCCGAAATCCGAACCCCTATCCCCCGAAACTTAACCAAGCCAAACATCGCACGTCTGATTCGTGGTATTGACTGCGATTACATATCCATTGTGTTTCAAACCACCGGCCGGGACATCGGCGACTGTCGACGCTTGTCGCACTTTCCCGCTGCCGTCAACTTCCACCCAATTCCCGATAGCGGGCGCCGTCGTCGTGTAATTGAACCGGGCGACCCCGCGTGCCTGTACGCTGCACAAGACCGGAACGGTGGTACCGGACGTAAGTTCTTCACTCACCCAGATGACTTTACCGAACACCCGCTCGCCGGCGCCCCCTTTGGCGACGGTATTGTTTGCAGAGATCACACAAGCGGTGTTACCGGCATCGATATCGGTTTGCGTGAATCCTTGGTTGGTCGTGGTTGAAATCTTGAGGGTCAGGAACGGCCCCGCCCCGATGTTTTCATTGTCGAATGGAAAGGAACTTGCCATTGCTTTCTCCTAATTATAGTGGTTAGGGAACAGGGAATAGGGAACAGTGAAAATGAAATGTCGGAAATTCTTTTTATCGGGAATATCCACATCGATCCACAAACTTAGAATAGCCTAATTCCCGTCCCCTGTTCCCCGTTCCCTCAATTTATTTGAATTGCTGATAATCGAATGAAGTCTGCCCGCTAACGGAATCGGCGGGGTACAACGGCGGCACGACGAATCGGAGCGACAGTTCGCGGGCTACGCGTTCGCGTGCGGCGAGTAGGTCATCCTCCGATCCGGAACGGGCGAGCCGCTCCAGCTCAGCTTCGGGCCAGCCGAGCAGCCGTGCCTTTGCGATAATCTCGTCGCAAAGCCGTTGTATGAGTGGTGGTGGGGTCTCCCGCTCAGGCGGCGGCGGAGTGGGTTCCGCACGGGCGGATTCCGCAGGCGGTGAGGGTTGGTTGCCGCGCAGCAGGAGATCGAGGTCGAGAATCGGTTCTACTTTCGGAATCATTGCTGTTTCCTTGTACGATACATTACAAATAGTCTATTATATTTAACAGTGTGAAATCATCATCACTTCCCAATCCGGTCACATCGGGGAGGGTTGGTTTGAAGAAGCGTGGATGATTTCCGGCGTAGGAGGGGCACTTGTCGTTTAGATAACACTCGTCGGCATAACAGACCGACCACTCCTCCTGCGGGATCCGGCAGGGGGTTAATGCCACCGGTTGTCCGGGTAGAACGAAGCGGCGCGGTTTTGATCCGAAGGGGCGTGACATTACGAGACAATGTCGTATCGGCATCGTCAAGGGGGATGTGATCGATTGCAGGTTTGGTTCAGTTGGCATAGGATACTCGACAAGCGTTGTACTATATATAATATACTTTACAAAACCAGTTTTGTCAAGTAAACTTATCAAGTGTGGCGTTTCCGGAGAAACCGTTGGAAGGATGATTCGGGAAATCGTATCTTTTCGGTGTCTACACACATACCCTGCGGAATGGCAACGATACCTCGAACTGCTCATGTGTCACGGTGGGAGACTGAAACAATGTTCCGAAAATTGTTCGCGTTTTCGCGACTCGCTCTTATGCTCGCTGTTTGTATGAGTAGCTTCGCCTCCCCTAACCCATCGCGTACCACCCAATCACTTTCCTCCCCATTTTTCTTCACTGAAAACAAGGGGCAATGGGATTCGCGGGTGCTGTATAAATGTCAAGCGAAGAATGGCATGACATGGTTCCTCGAACGCGATGGAATTACACTCCTTGTTAGTAAAGAAGACCGCACCAAGGAAGCCATCGTCGATCCATTCGAACGCGACTTACCCGATATGTTGCGACGACATCCGGCACGCTATCCGATGAAAAGTCATGCGCTCAAGTTTCACTTCGTGAAAGGTGAATGGTCAAAGGTGAATGGTGAAAGGTCAACAAAAAATGATTCTGAAAACCTTGACCAGTCTTTTTCTACCCTACACCCTTCACCTTACACCTTGCACCAATCTTTTTCCACCCTACACCCTACACCTTACACCTTACACCGTACCGAAGCACAATCGATTGAAGCACTCGACGAACTGTCATGGAAGAACAATTACTTCTTGGGGAACGACTCTTCGCGGTGGGCACCAAATTGTCGCAACTTTTCTTCTGTGATTTATCGCGAAGTGTGGGATGGGATCGACATCGAATGGTATGAAAACGATGGAAAGTTGGAATTCGATTTCATCGTTCATCCCGGTTTCGATCCGTCCCAAATTCGGATGTCCATCGAGGGTCTTGAAGGGGATCGGATTTCGGGGTTCGGGGATCAGAAATCTGAATTGTCATTGCGAGGCAGCGCAGCGACGAAGCAATCCCATTTGGATAACGGGAACAGGGAACCGGAGACAGGGAACAGTAGGGGCGTGCCGCGCACGCCCGCAGGAAATGTTCGTGACCTGCTTCGCGATTCACGAACCACTGGAGGTACTAGTCTGTCTTTGCGAGGAATGGAGCGTAGGATCGTCAGCCGCGAGGCTGACAGCCGCAGTGAAATGACGAAGCAATACCATTTGGATAACTGGAACAGGGAATCGGGGACAGGGGACAGTAGGGGCGTGCCGCGCACGCCCTCAGGAAATGTTCGTGCCCAGCTACGCGATTCACGAACTACTGGAGGAACTGTACATCGGACATTCCTGTCCGATGGCGTAAAGGATAGTAGTAGGGACAGACGCCCCTGTCTGTCCGACGACAATGTTCGCGACATGGTTCCCGAGTCGCGAACCACTGTAGGAAAATCTTTCACGAATTCGACAGACAAGA
>JAOTSC010000113.1 GCA_030247525.1 bacterium
GGAATGATCATGATCTTATTGGCGTCGAGGATGTCATCGGCTTCCGGGGTAATCGGACCGTTTGCGCATTCGGCAATCAACTTGCACTTGACGCGACCGGCATTATCATCAGTAATCTGATTTTCAATCGCCGCCGGGATCAGAATGTCGACTTCCATCTCTAACAAGTCCATCGCATTGGCAAATTGCTTTGCCGACGAGACTTTGTCATAACCGGTCAATTTGCCGCCGTTTGCTTTGCGGTAGTCGATCGCATGCTTGGGATCGATGCCTTTGGCGTCGTGGAAAGCGCCGTATTCGTCGCTGATGGCAACGATTTTGCAACCTTCGCGGGCTAACAATAACGCGGCATTGGAACCGGCATTACCGTAGCCTTGGATTGCTACGGTTGTCTTCTTGAGATCCATCTTGAGGTGTTTGGCAGCCTGCAATACGCAGAATACCATACCTTGTGCGGTTGCTTGTTCGCGGCCCTTGCTGCCACCGATTTCCAACGGTTTACCGGTAATGACTGCCGGGGTGTAATTATTGTTGGTCATCGAGAACGTATCCATCATCCATGCCATAATCTGGCCGGTGGTGTTTACGTCGGGCGCTGGAACGTCGCGGTCCGGTCCGAATAAATCGTGCATTTCAGCGAAGTATCGGCGGGACATCCGCTCGAGTTCACCGCGGGACATTTGGTTGGGATCGCAAACGATACCGCCCTTGCCGCCACCCATTGGGATGTCGACAACAGCGCATTTGTAAGTCATCCAGAAAGCGAGTGCTTTGACTTCGTCTTCGCACACCATCGGGCTGTAGCGAATGCCGCCCTTGGCGGGACCGCGGGCGATGTTGTGCTGCACACGATATGCAGTGAATACTTCAATGCGCCCGTCGTCCATGGAAACCGGCAACGAGACTTTCGTCACGCGACGCGGTTCCTTGATCATTGCGATCTGATTTTCGGTGAGGCCGAGTAAGCGAGCCGCCGCGTCAAATTGCCGCTTGGCATTTTCAAACGCAGATACGGTTTGCTTGGAATGAATCCTCGGCGTCTTCTGTGGTGCCATTCTATCCTCCGTTCGGATTCTTGCAGTTGGTATGAGTTAAACGTCGGTCGGTAGCAACGGGCTCACCGGTTCATCACTCGAAAGGTTGTGATTGATGCCGGGACCGAAGGAGCGCCAGTTCACGGGCGATTAGATCGACCCGTTCGTCTCTTCGAAGCGGGGTCGCGATACGCTCCCTGCGGAGCCATTCGCGATCAACTTCCAGAAGTAGCAATTGTTCGGAATCGGTTGATGCGACAGAGAGTGCTTTTCCGTTAGGACCGTACAATGCGGATTCACCCCAGAAAAACAGACCATCTTGCCAACCAACCAGATTAACGAGAGCGATATATAATGTATTCGTTTTTGCCCCCGTTTCGCAAAGGAGGCGGAAAATCCGCTGGGCTTCCGAGGTTTCGACCTCGCCGAGACCTCGCAATGGGGATGCCGTCGGAACAACGACCAGTTCAGCGCCTTGGAGATTGAGCAGCCATAACAGCGGGGGATGCCATAAATCATTGCAAATCAAACCACCCATTCTTCCCCATCGAGTATCAAAGGTTCTTACCCGATCCCCTTCACCGTAGAAACGTTTTTCCTCGAAGACGCTATAGGTTGGGAGATAAACTTTGCGATGGGTGTGGATATGCTTGCCTTCTTCGAAGACAAAAATGGAATTGTAAACAGTAAAGTCACGCGATAACTCGACACCACCGCAAACAATGGTGATTTCATCACTCGCCTGACACAAGGGTTTAAAGAAGGCATCCTTAACGCTGCGCGCAGTTTCTCCTGCCAGATCGCGCAACATGTAACCACTCAGCGAGAGTTCGGGGAATACGATAATCAATGCACCCTGTGATTTCGCACGCTCGATGTATTCGAGGTGCTTCGTCAGGTTCGTGTTCCAATCGCCGATTTTGGGGTTGATTTGGGCGAGGGCAATCGTGTATTTACTGCAATCGGTCACTGTATCTCTAAAGTATTTCTCAGCTATCCCTAATATAAGCTTTTATTTCGCATTCGCAGAATTGAGTTTTTCCCAGAAGCGGTAGGTTCCCATCGAATAGAAAAATCCGATGATGAGTGAAATAATTGCGCTGGTTAGTTCAACGGGAAAATTGGTTACCGGAGTATCGACGATTCCGAAACGGGCGGCAAGCAGTAGGAATAGAACGCAACCGCGGAGGACAAATATCGCTGCAATCGCTACAAGCGCTATTCTTAGGAACGGCAGCCGGCGAATCACACCTTGCCCGGAAAAGGCATAGAGTGCAAAGACAAAGAAGAATACAGCCGCTACAAAACCAACCACTAACAGCTGAGAAGGATTGGTCGTGATTTCCTCGGGTGCGCCAAAGTAAAGACTCCACTCCGGTGAAAACGATACAATTATTTGAAACACCGTTAACGCAGAAACCAGAACCCCCGCGATTAACAATGCAAAGCACTTCTCCTCTTTCACGTCAGATTCCTGTAGTTACAGCAGTATTCGGGGATAGGCGTCACGTTCGGAGCGAATCGCATTAGCTTCCGCTTCCATTCCTTTTTTTCCAAGTAAAGCTGCGGTAGTAACTTTGCCAGTTTCCACTCCGGGTTGATCGAACGGATTAATGTTGTAGAGGTATCCGGCGAACGCGGTGGTGACTTCCCATAGATAAAAGAACGCGCCAATCGCTTCTGGAGTATGTCCGTTTAATGCAAAGCAAATAGAGGGGCGCTCGGCTTTCGCCAGTGCGCGTTCCGTTGCCCGCAGCTCCGAATGTATCAGCTCGTTAAAGGTGTGACCGGTCAAATAACTCAAAGAGTCGTCACCGGGCAAACCTTGGGGGATTGTGACTTCGTGATTAAAAGGGGCCTCGACAAAAATCGTTAGTTTATCCTTTGGTCCCTCGACATATAGTTGTACCTGCGAGTGCTGATCAGTAGCGCCCAGCGCTTTGATCGGAGTTGTACCGACAAATACTTCGTTGCCATTGAGATCGAGCCGTTTTCCGACCGATTCAGCCCATAGTTGCCGAAACCAGTCGCCTAAACGATAAAGTCGACTGCTATAAGGCATCATCACAAACATTTTAATCTGGTTTTCGACATCGGCGCGATAAAGCAACGCAGCGAGTTTTGCTGCAGGATTCTCTTCCGGATTCTCTCGCCAACATTTTTCTTCCGCCCACTGCGCGCCATCAAGCAATGCATATACATCCACACCTGCGACTGCGGCAGCCAATAATCCGACGGATGTCAATACTGAAAAACGTCCACCGACATTGGGATGGATATGTAAAGTTGGGAGATTTTCCTGTACCGCCCACTTTTTTAGCGCACCTTTCCGAGGGTCGGTTGTGATGTAGAGATGGTCGCGCCAATTGTCACCGACGGCTTGCTTTACTTGCTCGATGGCAAGAAATGCTTGCGCCATTGTTTCCGGGGTAGCGCCGGATTTCGTAACGACATGAAACGCGGTTTCTTTCGGGTCAATAATTTCAAACAGTCCGTGCAACCAATCGGGATCGATGTTGTCGGCGACAAAGATGCGCACATTGCCGGGAAGGTTGTTGGCAAATGGGTGACACACTGCGTCAAGCAATGCTTGCGCTCCTAAGGCACTGCCCCCGATACCGAATTGGACAAAATTACGAAACTTTTTCTTGATGACATTCGCATATTCGATACAAAGGTCAACCGACGAACGTTCGCTCGCTAACTCTGCCCATGCAATCTCTCCGGTCTCACGAGCTTGAAAAGCAACTGCCATCGCTTTCGACAATTTTACGCGCATTGGACTTATGAGTAATGGAGAAGCAATTCCGAAACATCCCGCAGGGCCAGGTATCATCGCATTTGTGACATCTATTGTTAATGGTGGGGTTAGTTGGTGGTTGGGCATTTTTGAGGTTCCTTCCCGACTAAATCGATAATGTTTCGCCTTCCCGAGCAGCTAATACTTCAAGGGGACAGCCTTTTTCAACAAGTCGAGTGCGAATCTGCGCGACGATATGGTCGAGTTCATCGTCACTGCGTTTTGGGTCGTGATGGTACAGCACCAATTGTTTTACATGGGCAGCGCAGGCAAACTGTACCGCTTCGTTATAGGTAGAATGTCCCCAGCCACGGGTGTATAGTATCTCTTCGTCGGTGTACTGTGCATCAAGCACCAATAAATCGGCGTTTTTTACAAAATTCTTAAAATCTTCCTGTGAAGTACCTTCTGGATACACTTTACCTAATTCAAAATCGGTCGCAAAAACAAACACTTTGCCGTGCTCTTGGAACTTGTAACTAAAGCCACCACCAGGGTGATTCATCGGAATCGAAGAAATTTTACAGTTTTTCAGTTGCGGAAACTCGGATGGATCTTCGTGAAAGATACATGTTGCCTTAAAATCGGCTTTCTTAACGGGAAAGTAACTACTGTCACTCGCTTCGAAGATATCATAACGTATGAGTTTTTGGGCGGAAGGGGCACCATAGATGTCGATATGGTTTCCGGCGATGAATGCCGGGACGAAAAACGGGAATCCTTGCACGTGATCCCAATGGGCATGGGTGAACAAGAGCTTTACTCGAACGGGACTTCCTCGCATCATTAACTCGTTACCCAGAGTGCGAATTCCCGTACCGGAATCGATTACAACAGTTTCACCCGAAGAAAGGAATACTTCTACGCAGGTCGTGTTTCCACCATAGCGTACAGTTGCAGGGCCAGGAGAAGGTAATGAGCCTCTCGTACCCCAAAATGTCACGTTCAACTCACCTCCGAGGCATTTGACAATTTGAATAATATAAGTGAACTCGATGAATTGGACAACGGAAACCAAACTTGTGATTCAAGTCAAAGTTATTTGTGATCTACAAACGCAACGATTTGATGTTCATGCTTAGCAAAATCAGGAAAAATTCTCCCGATGTTGAGTGGGTTTAATTGGCTGTTGAAGTCGATTTCACTGATACACTTCTCGAAAAAGCATTGACAACATTGAGCAGAAACGGGCGGTAATGAGCCGCCCGCTTCTGTTTGTCACAAGTTAAACGAGATTTACAAATCTGTTACTTTTACCAACTCAGAAGTCACGTGACTAACGGATGTTGCAAACAGTTTCTTCTCATCTTCGTTTAACGGGAATTCGAGGATATTTTCGATACCGGTTTTTCCGAGGATACAGGGGACACCCATATATACATCATTGTATCCGTATTCGCCCTTCAACCATGCACAAACTGGCAATAAGCGCTTGCGGTCTTTGACGATTGATGCAACCATTTCGACGGCCGCCGCCGATGGCGCATAGTATGCCGAACCGGTCTTGAGGTATCCGACGATTTCCGCTCCGCCATTTTGAGTACGTTTGACGATTGCATCAATCTTCTCCTTAGGCATTAAATGCTCAAGGGGAATTCCGCCAACAGACGTGTAGCGGGGCAGCGGCACCATCGTATCGCCGTGTCCACCGAGCACCATACCATGGATGTCGCGGATCGAAACGCCGAGGGCTTCCGAGATAAACATCTTGTAACGCGCAGTGTCGAGGATTCCCGCCATTCCGAATACCCGATGGCTGGGGAATTTCGATACTTTCAATGCAACGTATGTCATCACATCGAGGGGATTCGACACCACGATGATTATTGAATTCGGTGATAATGGGGCTGCTTTGGAAATTGCATCTTTCACGATCGCGGTGTTCGCGTCGCGGAGATCGTCACGGGACATTCCGGGCTTACGCGCTAAACCAGCAGTCATCACAATGATGTCGCTGTTGGCGGTATCGGCATAATCGTTGGTTCCGATCACTTTGGTGTCGGACATCTGGACCGGGGCAGATTGCCACAAGTCAAGCGCTTTCCCTTGGGGAATGCCGTCGAGGATGTCGATCAATACGACTTCAGATGCCAATTCCTGGTCGGCTAAGCGGGTAGCGGTCGTCGCACCGACGTTACCCGCTCCAATTACAGTAATCTTCATTTGTTCGCTCCAAGCGATTTGGTGAGTTTTTCTGGGGTTCTTCCACCATAACTGGTGGAGGAGTGGAAAATTTCAATCGTGTAAAGATAGGAATCTTCACAGCGACTCACAACTCAAGGCAGGGAACGAAGGGGTGAAAGGTTGCGTATATTAGGTAAATTCGGAAGCAGGAGGCATTGTGCCAATCAGTTGGGCTGAACTATCCCTCGCAGGTCAAATTACGCTGGTTCTGTTGTTGTTTATTTCGATACTGTCCTGGTCGATCATTTTCGATCGGATGGTGCGATTTATCCGGTCGAAAAGTGCTTACAGGTACTTCTTAGCGAAAATAAACCGTGCCGGCACGTTTAACGACTGCTATTCATTTGGCAGACAATACGATGCTACTCCGGCGGCAAGGGTAACTGCTTTGCTCGCCCAACGCTGCGAAAAGGAACCGGATACCGACGCTTTGGAACGATACGCAAAAGTTACCGGTGAGAGTGAGTTAAGCCAAAGTGAAAAAGGGTTGTCAATCCTTGCGACGGTTGGCTCCACCTCCCCATTCATCGGATTGTTTGGTACGGTGTGGGGCATCATGGAAGCATTCATCGGGATTGGAAAGTATGGTTCGCCTAATCTTGCCGTAGTCGCACCCGGTATTGCAGAAGCGTTGGTTTGTACGGCAGCCGGGCTAGTGGTAGCAGTACCAGCGGTAATCGGATACAATCACTTTGTTGGGAGAGTTCGTGAAGAAGCTCGCCGCATCGAGACCGCTGCCGAGATCGTGCTTAGTCTTCATCGCCGCTTTGCAAGTGGAGTGCGCTAATGCAACTGGGTGAACAAGGTCGTCAACTTTCGGAAATCAATGTCACTCCGTTAGTCGACGTGATGCTGGTACTCCTCGTTATCTTTATCGTCACAGCGCCAATGTTACGGAGCGGTGTCGATGTTGCTCTTCCGAAAACGACCAAAGTGCCGTCAATCAGCCGGGAAGGCATCGATGTTACGATGAAGACCGATGGTGCGCTGTATATCGACCAATTACCGGTTCGTCGGGAAGATTTCGTTGCCGCCTTCAAACAGATAACGTCGAGTAAAGCAAATACTCCGGTATATCTGCGTGCCGACGAGACGATACCCTACGGTGAAGTAATCAAAGTGGTTGATTTGATCAAGGAAGCCGGGGTAATCGATTTAGGATTGGTAACGGAAGCACAACCGGATAAGAAGAAGTAGGTGATTGGGACTCGGAATTCGGAGTTCGGGACTCGGGTTCGGTAAATAAAAATGAATTGCTTCGCTGCACTCGCAATGACATGTCAGGTAAGATTGACGAAGTCTGGTGGACAGACAAGAGTGTCTGTCCTACTTTCAGACATGAGTGACTGTCTTACGGAATAACAAGGAAAAATGAAAATCGGATTGGGCATTTCGGCGGGTTTACATCTTCTGGTGGCGGGAGCTATCATCGCCTCGAGTTGGAATACGATGTTCCATCGCCAGATTGGTGCTCCCGCTCGCGCGACCCGACAAGTGTCCGTCATCTCAAGTGATGAGTTACCGGGACGACAACGACCAATTCGATCCGCCCGACCAAAAGTTGATAAATCCGAACCGAAAGCGACCGATAAAACTGTTCCCAGTAAAGAAAAGGAATCCGTTAAGGAAAGCGGTAATGGCGGTAAAGGTGCTAAGGGGGCTAAGAGTGCCAGCAAAGGTGGCATTAGCACAGGAATGTCAATCGATGGAGCGTTTCCACACGGATACTACTTAGAACTGGTTGAAAAGAAAATTGAATCGATGTTTCGTCCTTCGACTCGGATTGGGGGCTTAGTGACAGAGTTACGGTTTGTTCTGCAACGGAACGGCCGGATTACCGATTTAAAACTGCAAAAGAGTTCGGGCAATGCGCTGTTCGACCAAGCGGCACAGCGCGCAGTGCTATCCGCCTCACCATTACCTCCTTTACCGGGTGATTATGGTGGCAACACGCTTGGTGTTACTTATATCTTCCGCTCGGAGTGATAGAAACTAACTTCGAGTGAACTGAACACTGTCGTTAATATATTTACTATTCGATGTGTGACTTTGATAAAGGAATCATGAAAACATTTGTCGTATTGATCTGCCTACTTGGTTTGCAAGTGTTTGCACAACAACAGGAAGTCATTTTGGAAGGGAAGCAACAAGGACAAAGTGTTCCAATTTTGTTGTTTTCGGGTGCCGTAACTTCTGATTCAGTGTTATTAGAGAAAGCAGATGAGGCAAACGTGTGGTCGGAGCGGATCGTGAAAGCGCTGCAAGTTTCCGGTACGATAAAAGTTACCGATAAGATGCCCGACACATTAACCGCAACATCGCTGGTTCCGAATGCAAAATTAGAAGTGAAGAAAGCCTCATCTGGCGGCGCAGTAACGATATCGCTGTTGGCAGGAGACGCCGTGAAACCGTATTGGTTTCAATCGTTTTCACTTATCGATAAGTATTTCGATAACGCGCTAAAAGCTGTAAGCACGATCCACACACAATTGGTGGGAGAACCGGGCTTTGCCAGTGCACGAATTTATTATGCCGGCTCTACTACCACCGGTAACCGAGAGCTTTTCTCGACGAATCTCTTTGGTTTGAACCGATCCCAGCTAACAAGCGATGGAACGATATTAATCTCACCAACTGTTTCTCCTGACGGCAGCAAAGTTGCATATACCAGTTTTCGGAACGGTAACGCCGATGTCTGGATTCAATCGACGAGCGGTGGTCCCGCGAATATTCTTGTTTCGACACCGTATGTCGACTCCTCCCCGCGGTTCGCCCCCGATGGTAAGACAGTCGCCTTCGCCACTACCGTCGATGGAAATTGTGAGATTTATACGATTGAGTCGAACAGCACCAATAAAAATCGGATCACGTTTGCATCCGGGATCGATACTTCCCCCTCTTGGAGTCCGGCGGGCGATCGGATTGTTTTTACCAGCGACCGTAGTGGTAATCCACAGGTGTATACGATGGCTTCGGATGGTACAGATATCCGTAGAATCACGTATGAAGGGGAATACAACGATTCACCGGTATGGTCGCCACGGGGTGACAGGATCGTCTATGTCCGACGTGAAAACGGAGTTTTCCAGATTTATCAATGTGATCCTGCCGGGGTAACTCACAAGCGATTGCTGTATTATTCCGAAGATCAAAAAGATCCTGCTTTTGTTCCGGGCGGTTTTCGTATATCTTTTGTAACTGTGTGGCAAGGGATACCGGGGATAGCACTACTGACTCCGGAAACCGGTGAAGTCGATATGATTGTTACAAATGTAGTCGCGCAACGCCCGGTTTGGGGACCCCCGACACCTTAATTATCTTTTTACCAGTTTAGTCAAAACCATCGGAGGAACAGTAATGAAATACTCAACGCTTGGACTGGCAGTTGTAGTGCTGGCTGGCGGCATGTTGATCGCAACGACCGGTTGTGGTCCGAAGCCGAAACCTGAAATGAAACCTTCCATCAATCTCGATTCGCTCCGCGCTGCCGAAGAAGCAAAGCGCCGTGCCGACTCGATTGCTGCAGCCGAAGAAGCTCGCCGGTTGGCAGAAGACGCCGCCCGTAAGCGTGAAATGGAAGAAGCGAAAATGAAGGCAGAGGCTGAAGCAAAAGACAAAGCTTTGATCAAGGTCATCTATTTCGATTATGACAAGTCGAATATTCGCAACGATATGTCGACCGATTGTCAATCCAACGCAGCACTCTACAAGAAGTATCCGAACTGGCGAGTTGCTTTGGAAGGGCATGCTGACGAGCGCGGTACGAACGAGTATAACCTCGCGTTAGGCGATCGTCGTGCCCAGTCGGTGAAAAAGTATTTGACCGATTTCGGCATTGATGCCGGTCGTATATCGACGATTTCTTTCGGTGAAGAGCGACCCGTAGCGAAGGGCACTGGCGAACAGAGCTGGTCCAAGAATCGCCGCGTCGAATTCAATACGAAGTAATCTTCGTTCGATTCACGAGTATTCGTGATTTATTACGTCGGGGCGTTGCAACATACGCCCCGATTTTCTCGTTCGCGTATGAAGTCGCTTTGTTTACGCACACGAGAGGAGAGCAATGAAGTCCAGCCTTTTTATTATAATGGTCGTGTTGTTAATCAGCTCCGGCTGTGGATTGAAACAGATTCGCGAAAGCAGTGATGCTTCCCGGGCAAATACTCAATTGTTGCTTGAGAAGCAGGCGGAGCAAATCGCTGCCGATCAAGCCCGCGACTCGGTGATTGCCGAGTTACAACAACGGATTGCGGAACAAGACCTTGAACTCCGCGGGTTTCGTGCTTCGGCAACCAATCGGTTTGATAGTATGGAGCAACTTCTATCGAAACTGGCTTCCCGGGTACAAGAAACTACCGGCAAGTTTGGTGATGTTGCGATGGGGATCAGCGAAGTCCGGCGCAAGTTGACAAGCGATTCGGTCAATACCGATACGGTGTCAGCCCGCGCTGCGATTGATGCTGCCGAGAGCGATCTTGCTCGCGGAAACTATGAGTTAGCGGTTGCTGGTTTCGGTACTTTTTTAGAGCGATGGGCAAATTCACCGTTGGCTGTGAATGCTTACTTTGGTCGTGGTCAAGCGAAACTGGCGCTGAAGGATACATCGGGGGCAATTGCGGATTATCGGGCGGCTGGTTCGTCCAATCCTCCGGGCGAACGTACCCCCTCTGCCTTATGGCAAATGGGACGGATTTTCCATAAGCAAGCGAATTATGGCGGAGCAAAAACAGTATTAGGGGAGTTAATGAAATCATTCCCGGAAACACCAGAAGCAAATCGGGCGAAGGAGCTTCTCGATAAAATCAAAGTTGAAGAGCGTAAGTCTCGTCGACGATAGTTCGGTTGTGCAGTTGAATATTGAAACGGGTCGATTCAAATCGGCCCGTTTTTTTTTATGGTTTTTATAAGCGTTTTTGCATAACTCGATTTGATTTTGTTACTCCCTCCGCGAGCAAATAAGTGATTTTTATCACAGCAGAAACTACATAACCTATCTGTATAATAC
>JAOTSC010000114.1 GCA_030247525.1 bacterium
CTGCGAAGGAGTTAGGAGCGCCGTTCGATTTGGTGCAATACGTCGCCCAACATGGAAAACTTCCGGTACCGAATTTTGCCGCTGGCGGCATCGCTACTCCCGCCGATGCGGCATTGATGCGAACCTTAGGCGCCGAGGCGGTATTCGTTGGCAGCGGTATTTTCAAATCGACCGACCCGCTTGCCCGCGCCGAAGCGATTGTTCGCGCAACGACCTATTGGGACGATCCGAAAATCCTGTTAGAAATCTCGACTGGTCTCGGCGAACCGATGCGCGGCTTGGCAATGGAGCAGATTCCCGAGGCGGAGCGGCTTGCCCCTCGCGGCTGGTAAACGTTAAAATTTTCCGTAAAGAAACACCAGATTCCCTGACGAATCTGGTGTTTTGATTATATTTGCTTGGTTCCATTTTCTTTGATACCGATATTAGGAAGTAATGTGGGAACAACTATGCTGAAAAAGTTACCGACAATCCTCCTCTGGTTAACCAGCGCATTCATCCTCCTTTACGCGTCCGCATACTTTACCGATGAAGCGGGTAAACTGTTCCGGTGGCGCGCATCAGGTGACATTAATAGTCAAATCGAGCGCTCAGGCGATTCGACGTACGTTTTCATCGCAGTCGACGCCTCCGAATTCGTTAGTGGAAAACTGCCGGCGGTACGCGATACCGTTGTTATGATTGGCGACTCATTAGTAACCCGGGCAAACTTCAGTAGATTGACGGATTCGCCGATGTCGGTGGGGGCAAAGCTTCCCATCGCATTTTTACATCGCGGTGTACGAGAAACGGCGGTAATTCGTATTAGCGCTTTGGACACATCAATTTATTATCCGTTGGTTTTCTTTGAAATCCTGCGCATCATCATCGCATTTACCTTCATCGGCTTAGGAATTTGGGCATTCTGGAAACGGTCAGAATCGGAAGGAGTGCGCGTTTTGACGCTCTTCTGCTTCTCATTCGCCTCATTTACCATCGGGAGTGTTACCGCAATCTCCGATGAGTTTCAAGTATTTCAAATTCCCTTCCTCCTTTCGTTAAAAACGATTATCAGTAACTTTTCGGCATTTTTCGGTGCGATATGGCTGCATCTACAATTGGTGTTTCCCCGCCGCAATTCGTGGTTGCAAAAACGTAAATGGGCAATTCTACTCGTTTACTCCCCTCAAATCCTCACATTTCTGTCATTAGCATTTCCGGCTGCGGTAAATCGGAATATTTCCAATATGCTATTCCCTGCCTTGATGGTAATCCAGTTCATGCTTGGTTTCTACTTTCTATTCCGGAACTATCAGCGATCGAAAGACGCACTGGAAAGACGGCAGATAAAACTTGTTTTGATTGGTTCAACACTTGGTTTAGCACCGCTCGGTATTCTCATTCTCATTTTTATTTTTTATCCACAAATACAGTACTGGTCAACCGGAGAAAAGCTTCTCTTGATCATACTTGGTTTCATCGGACAAACGATTACCCCCTTTACCTACGTGTATGCGATGGGCAGGTATGGCATCCTCGATGTCGAAGCGAGGCTTCGTAAAACCGCCCGCTACTTGCTTACTACGGTTGCACAACTCGCATTGGTGTTTGCCGTAGTGTATGGATTCAGTCAATTCTTGCTACGAAACACCGGAACTGACAGTCGAGGATCGACGCTTTTTATTGCTATCCTGTTGACGATGGGAGTATCCCGGGTGCAACAACGAGTCCAGGGTGAAATCGATAAACGACTGTATCCGGAGCGGTACAATTTGCGGAAAAACTTTGCCGAGTTTCTCCAGCAATTATTGGCAATTCCTGATCGCGAAACACTTTGGAGCGAATTACGAACGCGTCTTCGCAGCGGGTTGTTGATCGATAAGGTTGTACCGGTGCTACGCGATAGCGAAGCGTCCGGTTTGCTCCAAGCGAAATTGACGAATGCTCCTTTTGAGGATGAAAGCGAACTAATCGGTTTTCTGCAATCGGAACAACGTCCGACAATGGTTGACGAGATGATCGAAAGCGGGCGCTGCAAACTTTCTCAGCAGGAGATCGATTGGCTGCGCAACAATAAAATCGCGCTCATCGTTCCGCTGGTCGTGCAGTCGCGATTAACTGGATTCCTCGGATTGGGATTCAAAACAAGTCAACAGGATTTCACTCCCAACGATATGACCATACTCTCTTCTTTGGGAGCACAAATTGCGATGGCAAACGAAAACCTGCGGTTGTTGGAAGAGAATGTCGAGAAACGCCGGTTAGAAGAACAAATGCGGATTGCCCGAACAATCCAGTCGGGCTTTCTGCCACAAACAATTCCCATCGTTCCGGGTATTGAAATCGCAGGAATGACCAAGTTTTGTCTCGATGTCGCGGGTGATTATTACGATATCATCCCCTTGGAAGACGGCAGAACGGTACTAACAGTTGGCGATGTGATGGGAAAGGGTGCCGGGGCGGCTTTGCTCATGGCGAACTTGCAGGCGTCGCTCCGTACCGCCGTTGGCGGTTCGATTTCGCTCAGTGAAATGGTATTCCGGATCAATGAGTTAATTTATCGCAATACACCTCCAGAACAATTCATCACTTTCTTTGTCGGGTTGTTCGATCCAGCCAATAAACAACTCGCCTATGTGAATGCAGGACACAATCCTCCTTTCGTTATCCGAGATGGTAAGAAGTATTCCGAACTAACCGAAGGTGGTCCTTTGTTAGGAGTCATTCCCGGGGTTCACTATCAACAAGGAGAATATGCACTCGTTTCCGGTGATGTGGTTCTGCTGTTCACCGATGGTGTTACCGAGGCGATGAATTCCTCCACCGAAGAATTTGGTGAACAGCGATTAACCGAAGTCGTAGTCAATGGACATGACAATCCGGCAAATGATGTGCTCATCAGTATTGAGAAAGCAGTCACTGAGTTTCATGGCTCGAGCAGTTTCGAAGATGATTTCACGTTACTGTTGGTGAGGGTCACCTAACAATTTCTTTACGAATCGAATTGTGCGATGAGCGGTTCACAACAGAATCCGACCGAAGCGTGGTACCGCGCAAAGCGGGAAGAAATGGTACGCACACAACTTGTTGCCCGGGGAATTCACGATCCATCGGTGCTACGAGCGATGCAGGAAGTGCCGCGCCAGCGGTTTGTTCCCGAAATGATCCGTAATGAAGCATACGACGATTCACCGCTGGTTATAGGATACCACCAGACGATATCGCAACCATTCATCGTTGCCTACATGCTCGAACAACTTCACCTGAATTCAACCGAACGGGTCTTGGAAATCGGATTGGGTAGCGGTTATCAAGCCGCCGTTCTATCGCGTATCGTGCACGAAGTTTACGCACTGGAAATAATCCCGGAATTAGCAAAATTGGCGAGTCAAACGCTTAGGGAATTGGGTTTCGCTAATGTTCATACCGACTGTCGAAACGGTTGGGAAGGTTGGCGAGAACACGCTCCGTTCGATGCTATCATTGTTGCTGCTGCCGCCGAGAGACTCCCGGAAACTCTCCTCGATCAATTGGCGGAGGGAGGTCGGATGATTCTTCCGATAGGTGATTCCCGGACTTCGCAAGTCTTACGTTTCCTCCAAAAGAAAGCGGGAAGTGTAATCGAGCAAACTGGGATAGCAGTCATGTTTGTTCCCCTTATCGATCCGAGGGAATAGCAACAAATTGCAATTGATCTGTTTTTCTATTTAATTGCATTTGGGTTAGGAAATTTGATATATAGTGGCAAGACTAATTATGAGGTGGAAAATGGTTCGATACGTTGTGATGATTAGTATGCTCTTATCAGCGATTCCGGTTTTTGGCATACCGTTCGGTGTGGAAATGAGTTCGTACCGGGAAAGTGATTTTGGTGCGATTCCGGTATATCGAAGCGGAATTGCGTTACCGCAAGGGACACTAATTCAAGTAATCAGGGATGGTGGCAACCAGATGATTGATGCCCCCAGCGCAACCGGACTCCCCGGCGGCGACGACATCCATTGTGCAATTTTCACGATTGGGCATGGAACTGACACGGTTGGTACTTTTTCGATTTTGGTCACTGCATTTACGGATTCGGCGGATCGACTTCTTCCCCAGTATCTAATTTCGGGAGATCGGTTTTATCTTCGGATTTGGTGTAATGAAACCGTATCGATTCCGGTTACTCCCGAATCCAATTTCGTTGGTTGCTACTGGTCGAATACGAGCTTCTTTACTTGTCCTCCCTTTGAAGCAAGCTGGTTCGACATCCAAGTGTTGCCAAACTCGCAGAATCCTGTGTGGACATTGTTACAAGGGTCTGCAGCTCCGGAATCAGAAGCGATTGTCCCCACTCTCTTTTCGTTGACCGCTTCTCCGAATCCATTCAATGCAACGACAACTATCCGGTTTAATCTTCCACAAGCCAGTCTGGTGCAGTTGCAGATCGTAAACGCGCTGGGTCAGACAGTAGCGCCCATTATCCATCAACAGTGGTATTCTGTGGGAATGCATCTGATCCAATGGGATGCCGGGCATTTTCCTGCCGGGATTTACATCGCTCGCTGCCAATCCACGTTTGGAACACAGCAAACAAAGCTGGTGCTCTTGAAGTAGAATGGATTTGATGCTTAGAAACAAAGCGAGGTCTCCGCCTCGCTTTTTGTTTTCTCGCCGACGATAGTAGCATTGCCATGACAAATCGTTGTATCATTAGGTATTCATTCGGAGATTGTTCATGATTGGGCGTATCCACTGGAAAACCACCTTTTTCTTCGGCAGACTTTTTCTCCTGCTACTGTTGGGGTTTGGGTTGGGCTGCACCGAGTCGACCACCAAATATTTCCCGGATCAGGGACCACACCTACGCTCCATCACCCTTGAGCCAAATTACATTTCGCTGATTCCCGGCGCAGTTCGTCAGCTTACTGTAATACTGCGGGATGCCGATAGTAATTTGGTTGCGGGTAAATCTATTCAGTGGTTTGTCGGGAGTCCCGAAGTTGCACAAGTCAGCGAATCCGGTGTCGTAACCGCTGGCGCTAATCGTGGCCGCACTTACATCCAAGCCAGTGTGGAGGGGTTGTTCTCCAATCCAGTGGCTGTTAATGTGACATTACCTCCCACTTCGCTTTCGGTTGCACCCGATTCCGCATTCTTATTGGTTAGTGGATCGATTCGCATCAGTTGGGATATTCGCGATTCGACAAACGCATTGGTGAGCATACTACCCAGTTTTACTTCCCGCGATACAGCAGTCGCGCTGATCGATCAAACGGGAATTGTTACCGGACGGGCGACGGGGGAAACGAAGATTCTCGTGTCTGTTGGTTCGCTCAATGATAGTGTAGCAGTATCGGTTTACTCCCGTTACGATTCGTTACATGTCTCACCGGCGGAAATGTCGCTTACCGTCGGCGAACATGGGCTGTTTAGTTCAATCGCATACATCGGTCATTCACCCTATTATCCAACCGGTGTACAGTGGCGGGTGTTAAACGGTTCGATTGCGTCAATCTCAAGCAGTGGTACAGTAACAGCACTTGACTCTGGAACCACTGAAGTAGTCGCTGCGATTGGCAATGTCGTTTCACGCGCTTCACGACTTGTTGTAACCCGGGCGAATATATCGACTGATTATTTACTCATTGGCACCGACAACACAATCACACAGGTTAGCGTTGAAAGCCGTTCAACCCTTGCTCACACCATTCCACAACTGGGAACCATCCAACAAATCCGGCGCAGTCCCGATGGGCAGTATGCGATGGTATCTTCTTCTAATCAAAATGTCTATCTGATAGACTTAGCAAACTATTCGGTTGTGGCATCCACCTCTGAATGGATAACCGATAACCAACCGTTAGCATGGTCACCTGATGGTTCCCGTGTATTAGGAATGTCCCGCGATAGCGTCTTATGGCAGTGGCATTTTAATGCACCAACAGCGACTCCCACCCCGTTACGCGAAAGTGTTAGTGGCGTTACCTACCTATGGTCGCATGCAGCAACAATTGCCGACACAATTTGGCTGGTTACTGCTGAGCGCAATCAACAGCCCTATTATCATTATGCAATCGGTTTCTCGGGAATTACCCTCGATAGCATAGCCTTTGACCAATCATCATTCGGTACGATTCGCGACTATTCAGAGAACAGCGCGTGGGAAATCACATCCGACCGTTTCCGACAGATTTATTGGGACGATGGAGTTAATCGTTTGCAATTCGGATCAGCTGAGTATCCGCGTAGCAACCTAAGGAGCATTTTAGCAGTAGCTCGGGACGGTACAGTCGCACTTGCTTTAACCAATGAAAATACGGTAGCTCGATTTGCAATCCCACCGCTAACAACCGAAGTCGTCGTCCGTGGGGCATCGGACTTCTCACACTTTGCTGTCTATGGTAACCCGTTGGAAGTCTATGGCTCTTCAAGTACCGAGCGGGTGTTCCGAATCAGGGGGTTGGAAGAACCAGATTACCGGTGGTATGAGTCTCCTCATCAGGTTTTAGCGCTTGATCGGTAAAGTATGATGCTAACTTTCTCATCTTGTTTTAAGTTGGTAGCCACGGGCTTTAGCTCGCGCACAGCTAACACAAATAAAAATAAACGCGGGCAAAGCCCACGGCTACCAATTGTGAGATGGTTGCATACAATGTATCAATAACTGAATCGGGAAGAACTGAATATAATTGATCGGTAGCGAGTGAAGTGAGAGTCGCCGCTCACCCCATCGCTTTTTCGACCGCTTCCGATAATTCCACCAATCCAAACGGTTTCGGGAGAGCTAAAACAAAGCCATGTTCCGTTGGGTTTTCCATCCGAGGATCATTGATGTCGCCCGAGGTAACAATTGCTTTCACATTGGGATCGACTTGTTGGAGGAGCGCAACTGCTTCACTGCCACCGGTTCCTTCCGGGATCGTTAGGTCGAGTATTACTACATCGAAACGATTACCAGCGGTGAGCGAATCGCGGTATTTCGCCACAGTCTCGATACCATCGTCTGTACACACACAGGAATGACCATGCACCGAAAGAATCATTTCGTACAGCCGTTGTAACGCTTTTTCGTCTTCAAGAATCAGAACACTCGCCACGCTTTGTCCTATCTTCCCGTTCATGGAGTTATCACCGGTTCGCAATCCAGTACAGATAGAAAAGTACGATTTATCGTTTCTCTCCGCAAGTAAGATCGTTGCAAGGAACAACCGTTATGAATGTTGCTATCGTAATCGATTGCTAATTCCACTCGATGGGATGAGTAATCGTTTCTGCGCGGTTTGCAGAAAGCTGGTGGGAACTTATTCATTTGTTTTTGCGTGTAATTGAACAGTAAGTTGCACCATCGCAGCCGGGGTAAGTTACGTATTTTATTGTATTCGTAGTATCGGTTTTTCGTTTTATAGGGGGAAGAATGGTTGGGAAGAAGTTAATGCTTGCCACGGCGCTCGTTGTCGCAATGGCAGTCACTGCGTTTGCTTGCGGCGGCAAATGTGAGAGCAAATCGAAGACCGCGTCAAACAGTAGTGCGACCACGAAAGTCATGGTTGCCGGCGGTGAAAAGTGTGCGGTGAAAACCGCCGAGATGAAGGACGGGACATGCCCAGCTGGCGCTTGCACTGAAAAAACCGCCGAGATGAAAAAAGCAGGACATTGTGAAGCGGGCAGTTGTTCAAAAGATGCGAAGCATACCTCTACCGGCACGACCTCGAAGACAATGGTAGCGGGCGGCGAAGGTGTCGTACAGACTGCGATGGATACCAAAGTTGTCGATGGGAATGTTTATTCGTTAGCCGATGGTTCAAAGCGTTTTCTTTGCCCGGTGATGCTGGCGCAGGGAGACGTTAAAGATTCTCCGGAGTATAGCGACTACAACGGGAAACGGTATTATCACTGCTGCCCGGGTTGCAAAGATAAATTTGCCGACAATCCGAGCAAGTACCTTGATGCTTTGGTGATTCCGGCAAACGTCACGAAGGTCGATGGGAAGAAGCTGACCTTTCTCTGTCCGGTGACGAAGGAAGAAGGCATCGTCGGAAAAGACACCCCGTATGTGGATAACGGCGGCAAGCGGTATTACCTCTGCTGTGCAGATTGTAAAACCCCCTTCACCAAAAATCCATCCAAATACTCGATGTAGTGGGTGATAGGTGATGGGTGTTGGGAAAAGATGGTGAAGGGTGTAAGGCGTAAGGTGTAGGGTAAGGGCGGACTCCCATGTCCGCCCTTTTTTGTTATATCCTAATAATGGTGGATACGGGCTTCCAAGCCCGTTTTTTGTATGGGTGGTTACCGGTCTCCCGACCTGTAAGAAAAGAAATGCAATTGGGGAGAATCGCCAGTACCCAACGTTTAAGGGCGGATGTTAGCCGCCCTTACGAACGGGCTTGGAAGCCCGTAACCACCACAATAAAATTCGACCCCTACTCGACTTTCTTCATCACTGGTTGTGATACTTGCCCACCTAACCGATGTAATACATCCTCTTCTGACGTACCTACCGGGAGTTCCCGCACAACTCTATCAATTGCATCACCATCGCCGATCCATGCCCGCACTTGGTAATACATCGAGCTACTGAATTGTGCGGCGTACAAATGGGTATAGGTGGTAGCATTCGCTCCCGATGTTAAACCGAGAAATGCATAGCTATCGGTATAGAGATTCTTGAAGAATACGAGATAATATGTAACGGTTAGCGGTACTCCACCGAGCGAAGTATCGACCCGATCCCATTGCAGGTTGATGTCGTTGCCGGTTCTAACGATAGCGAGATTGCCCGGTGCCGCCGGAACGTAGGAAGAGATTCCCGACACGTGAAAACGCAGGGTATCCTCATTGATGGCATTACTGATTAGCTGCAATTCACCGGAAAATGTTCCCTGCGCTTCCGGTGCAAAATACAGCCATGCCCGCAAGGTATCACCGGGAGCAACCGAGTTGGCAGAAAATTCTCCCCAGTAGAACGGTGGCGCGTCGATGGGAGTAAACCCGGTAAACGCACGATTTCCTGCGATTCGGATACGTGCTAAGGTGGAATCAAAGAGCGTCGGTTCCGTCGTCGGGAAGGTTAGCGTCGTTGATATTGGATACGCGTAGGTTCCGTTTCCGGTACCAGAGAGCAGAATCGTGTGCTGATTATACGGTTGCTCGTAAGTGAGGATGAATTGATTGTTGTATGATAGCGTCGAATCGGGGGCAAAGCGTACCCAAATCCGTAAGGTATCATTCACTGCAATCGTTGAGTCGGTATTATCGATTCGGAGTGAGAAGGCGTTCGAAGCGGGAGGCGTGATCGAAAGATATTGGAAAGGAACGTGATTTGGATTGGCGATTTTGACCAGTGCCGAATCAGTCGAATGAACATTCGTATTCGGGAAGTTGAGTTGCCCGGATGAGAGATACAAATTGGGATTGAGCCAAATGGTGAAATTGGCATCGCTGGTGTCGCCGATAGCAGGATTCGCAACTGATGTAATGCGAATCCGAGCGGTCGTGGTTGCTGGTGGCGATACTGTCCACAACTCCTCACCATCATTCGGCGTATTCGCAAATAACATCTCCCAATTCCCGGAAGGATAGTTGCGATTTAACTCGATGTTGACGTTACCGGTGATTCCAATACTTGCCCAACGGATGGTGTCTTGGGTGCCGGCTTGGAATGAGTTTCCACCATTGGGGGATACTACATTGAAATTCGAGATCACACCTCGGTAAAGTATACCAGCTGTTGTTGCAAATAAAATATTTGACTCTACATAAAGCAACGACCTAATTACAATTCCACTTAAACCTGCCAAACTCCAGTTTAATCCGTTATCTACAGAAGAGTAAACGCCATTAGAAGTTCCAATATAAATCGTGCCATCTGATGAGATTGTAAATGGAGTATTACCAGGATCAGCATTAACGATGAACCCAGGAGTTGTGGTAACCCAAGTGTTCCCATTATCAAGTGAACGATACATTGGAGTTCCTGAAGACATAACAGCAAGTACAACACCAGAAGAAGTAACAAAAATATTCTGAAAAACACTCGTGCTAGTAGGGTATAGAACTCTTGTCCAGTTGCCACCAGCATTAACAGAGCGCCAAAGTCCATCTCCGGTTTCTGGATTATTATTGAGCTTTTTACCTGCAAACACAGTTCCATTTACATTGGAGGCTATTCCATGTACCCAAGTTGACTGTAGTACTTGACTCCAATTCGAACCGTTGTCTACAGATTTATAAACACCGCCGTAAGAACCAGAATACACTACACTTGGAGTTCCTAATGAAAATGAAAGAATGTGTGGTGTGGTAAGTGTTGTAGAAATCCAACTAGAACCGTTATTTGAAGAAAGGAACACCCCACCACCCCACATTGTGCCCACAAGAATGCTCCCGTTTGAGGCCATCGTCATTGTAGTCTGTGCGGTTGGAACGGTTCCGGTTTGAGTCCAACTAAGTCCGTTATCTGTTGATAAATAGACTCCATTTGCTCCAGTTCCTACTAAAGATCCAGCAGCGACTAACTCTCCATTAGAACGTAGCGAGATGTTCGAGCAACCACTTGAACCTGTTTGCTGCCAAGTTACGATTTGAGTAAAAGCTGAGGTTGAGAACAGTAGGAGGTAGAATGACGTTGTATAGAGTCGATTCATCATTAATGTACTCCCAAATGAGGATTTTGAAATTGTGAGGGGGGCGAATTCAATTCGACCCGGTGCGGCGAACGCCGCAAACATGGGCTTATTCCATATGCCTACTACGGGTGGTTACAGGTCTCCAGACCTATACAATTGGAACAGAATAAGCGAAGACAGGCTTGGAAGCCCGTAACCACCACTACATCGTAGGACAGACACTCTTGTCTGTTC
>JAOTSC010000115.1 GCA_030247525.1 bacterium
GGGACAGGTTCTGCGGAACATTCAGGCATTGCGCGGCGCAGTTGAAGTTCATTCTACCGATGGAAAAGGCACCACGATAACGCTTCGTCTCCCGTTAACTCTGGCGATTATCGACGGGATGTTGCTACAAGCGGGAAGCGAACGTTACATCCTCCCAACCCTTTCAATGGTAGAAGCATTGTCACTCACCGAAGAAAATGTAAGTTCCATTTCCGGCCGCAGTGAAATGATAAAGTTTCGCGGTAACTTGTTGCCGATGATTCGACTCGGAAACGTCTTCAATATCCCCGATGCAGTCACCGACATTCGCAAAGGAACCGCAATCGTAGTTGAAGATGGCGACCAACGGGTTGCATTATTCACCGACACGTTGTTAGGACAACAACAAGTCGTGATTAAGAACTTAGGTGAAGCAATGAAAGATGTCAACGGAATCGCTGGTGGAGCTATCCTTGCCGACGGTCGGATCGGACTCATCATCGATGTCCCCGGTTTCATTATCATGGCACGCGGTTAATTATCAAATCGTTTACATTTAGCAATCGAGGCGACCATGGAAACAGCAGTCAGTAAAAAACAGACCGCAGGCAAGTATCTTACTTTCCGGTTTGACCGTGAAGAGTATGGAATCGAGATCCTGCGAGTATGTGAAATCATCGGTATGATGGATGTTACCCGAGTACCACATACTGCCGACTACATATTAGGTGTGATTAATCTTCGCGGAAAAGTGATTCCGGTGATAAATTTACGCCGGAAATTCGGACTACCCGACGTCGAAGTTACAAATCTGACCTGCATCATTGTTATCGACGTTCATCATGTTCAAATCGGTATTGTTGTCGATGAAGTTTCTGAAGTGATCGACATTCACTCAGAAGAGATCGAGAATGCCCCGGAATTTGGTTCAGCTCTTGATACATCGATTATTCAAGGCATCGGCAAAGTGAAAGAGCGAGTAATTATCCTGTTGGAAATCGAAAAGGTGCTACAGTGGAATCGTGAAGAATTGGATACTGAAGTACTGACAGCTATTCCCAACAGCATATAAAGCATTTTACAGATGCGGCAATCGGCGATCATTTTACAGCCAGCGCATATTTATGTCAGCCGCACGCCGACAATTATCTGTGCTGTCGTAGGTTCGGGGGTTGCAGTCTGCATTTGGGATCGAGTGCTATGTATCGGGGGAACAACCTACTACAAGTTTCCAAGGATTCATCGTTTAACAATGGGTTCTGCCGCTTATGGCAATGTAGCGATACCTGAGTTGTTACGGTTGCTTCACGAGCACGGCGCAAAAAAGACACATTTGGAAGCTCAAATAATCGGTGGAGCAACACCCAATTGGGATCGCACGATTACAATTGGTGAAGAAAACAGCGAAATTGCTCGACGCCTGTTGCGTCGAAATCGCGTAACGATTGTATCGGAAGATACCGGCGGCATACTTGGAAGAAAGATCGCATTTGACACCCATTCCGGCACAGTTGCTGTGATGAAAGTACGGCTAATCCGAAAATCGGATTGGCAATTTGAATCATCGAACGAATCATTATGAACCCTCAATTATTTCACAAGTTTTCCGAGCTCGTCAACACTCTAACAGGTATACATCTTGCTCCGGGAAAAGAGTCGATGGTTAGCGCCCGCATCCAACGCCGGATGCGAGTTCTGAATATTTCATCGGCATCGGATTATTATGAGTACGTCGTCAATCCAGAGCACAAAGATGAGATCATCCATTTGATCGATGCGATTTCAACCAATGTTACCTATTTTTATCGCGAGCACATCCATTTCGATTTTTTGACGGGATATGTGAAGGAGTGTGTGGAAGCAGGTCAAACCCAGTTTAAGGTTTGGTGTGCTGCTGCCTCAAGCGGAGAAGAACCCTATACTATTGCGATGACGATTCAGGAAGCTGCATTCCCCAATCGCTTCGAGTGGAAAATGCTGGCAACCGATATTTCGACCCGAGTATTGGCTACTGCCAAGCAGGCGAAGTACTCAGAGGAGAAGCTTTCTAAAGTGCCAGATCGTTATCGTCATAAGTACTTTCACCGGGTGCAGCAAACCCATGAACAGGATGCTGCCGGAAAAATATATGTTGTATCTGATGAACTACGAACACCAATTCGATTTGCCCGGTTGAACTTGACCGATACGCCATATCCGATGCGCGGTCCGTTCGACTGTGTTTTTTGCCGGAATGTTATGATTTACTTTGAAAACGAGCTTCGAGCGCGTTTACTACAAGAAGTGTATCGATTGTTACGACCGGGTGGAATACTCATCTTGGGGAGTGCCGAGAGTTTAGTCGGTCTCACAAGTGATTTACAAGCCGTAAAACCATCCATTTACCGGAAACCGTTACGTTAGTATGGCTTTAATTGTAAAAATCTCTGATTACATCGTATCGTCTCAACCGGACGATATTTTGATCACATACTCACTGGGCTCGTGCGTTGGAGTAACAATGTACGACCCGGTGTTAGGGATCGGCGGGATGCTTCACTCCATGTTGCCGTTATCGAAAATCGACGAAGAAAAAGCCAGACAGCAACCTGCGATGTTCGTCGATACCGGTTTAACTGCGATGTTAACCGATTTCTTCCAACAAGGTTCAGCCCGAAATCGGTTAGTCGTAAAAATCGCCGGCTGTTCGCAGCTTCTGGATGAAAAAGGAGTATTCCGAATCGGGGAACGTAACAACGCAGTAACACGAAAGATTTTATGGAAAAATAATATCTTGATTGCTGGCGAAGACGTTGGCGGTACACTTTCGCGGACAGTCACACTGAATCTTGCCACTGGCGTAACGACCATCCGCAGCAGCGGAAAGGAGTATCAGATATGAACCGCCGCGCCGATATTTTGTCGCAACTAAGCGACCTACCGACCTTTCCTCCTGCAGCATTAAAACTTATGCAGCTTTTGCGGCATCCCGATACCACGATTCCTGAAATCACGAAAATTATTGAACTGGAACCGGCGCTGACTTCGCGAGTGCTGCGAATGGCAAACAGTGCTTTTTACGGACTACCTGTGAGAGTGGGTACCGTGCGCGATGCAATCATTCGGTTAGGGTTTGCGAAAATTACTGAGATTGTCATAGCCTCCTCAGTCAATCCAATGCTTTCTGTCGAGATTCCCGGTTATGACTTAGAACACAATGACTTGTGGCGTCATTCAGTAGCCGTTGCTATTGCCGCCAAACAGATTGCATCAATGCAGCATCCTCAGATTGCGGAGTATGCATTTACTGCAGGTCTTTTGCATGATATTGGTCGTTTGATAATGAGCTCCTATGTCGCTCCGGTACGAGATCAGTTATATTCTATTGCTGAGAGAGAAGAACTCTCCTACGACGAAGTAGAAAACAAAGAATTCGATATTAGCGCCGCCGAAGCAGGTGGTGAAGTACTTGCGCACTGGCAACTGCCGGACGAAATTGTTACTGCCGTTCGCTATCATCTTACACCCGATTTAGCGCCTGGCGATCAGACACTTACAGAAGTTATTCATCTTGCCAATGGATTAATTCTTATGACAGGAATCGGTGTTGGCACCGATGGATTACGGTTCCGAATGAATACAACTGTTGTTGAGAAGTTCGGACTAAACCCGGTTGCAGTAGCTAAACTCATGAATGAAGTTCATACGCAGTTGGTCGCCGCCGACGAGCTAATAATGGCGGATTAGGAGAGAGTATGGCTTACCAGATCTTAGTCGTCGACGACAGCGCTGTTGTACGGACAGTCATCAAGAAAGTTCTTGCCCTAACCGATTTAACGATTGGACAAATTTTTGAAGCCTCAAATGGCGCGATGGCTTTGGAAGTCTTGGATAAAAACTGGATCGACTTAGTGTTTGCCGACTTACACATGCCGATTATGAGTGGGATCGAAATGATCGACCAAATGTCGAAAGATGGTCTGTTATCTTCGATTCCGGTTATCATCGTTTCTTCGGAGGGTTCGGAAACCCGGATCGAAGAAATGCGGCAAAAAGGGGTGCGCGCTTATGTACAGAAGCCTTTTACTCCGGAGTCAATCCGCGAGGCAATTCAAATTGTAATGAAAGGGCGAGACGAAGATGAGAAATGAACGTGAGTTAATCATCGAATGCTTTCCCTCTATACTTTCGAAAACTTCTTATCAGTTTGCCGATCTCGCACCGGGAGACGATGAGAGCGATCCATCGGAAGCAGGGTTACAGTCGATTGTCGAGTTTCGTTGTGGCAAATTGTCGGGTGCTATCGGCGTACAAGTTTCGGAATTGTTCGCATTGCAGTTAGTAGCCAATATGATTGGCGCCGATCCGGACGGAGTTATTGATCCAGTCGTGATGCGAGATAGTACCGGTGAGTTGGTGAATATCTTCGCCGGACAATTGCTTCCGGTGATTTTCGGTAAAAGTGAATTGTTTACATTGTTAGCACCAGTCGTAACGCCACTGCAAAGTGACAAGTGGTCAGAAAATCGTTCCCAGTATACTACTGTTGCTTTTCAAGTCGATGACGAGTTTCCTGTTTTTGTAATGTACCGTTCTGGCGGAAACCGCCATGCCAGTTAATGTCCTAATTGTAGACGACAGTGCAGTGATTCGCCAGTTCTTGACCCAGGAACTGCGCAGGGAACCGGACATAAATATTGTTGGCACCGCAGTCGATCCTTACAAAGCGCGCGATATGATTGTCGAGTTGCAACCTGATGTCATTACACTCGATATCGAAATGCCTAAGATGGATGGATTGACATTCCTCAAAAAATTGATGCGGTATTATCCGATTCCCGTGATTATCATTTCTGCTCTTACAACATCGGGAAGTGAGATTGCGATGGCGACGTTGCAATCTGGCGCTGTAGACGTAGTCGCAAAACCGACTACGATGAAGCCAGCAGGTGAATGGACAATTCAGCTCATAGAAAAAGTATTGGCTGCTGCTGATGTCGACCCTACGAAATGTGCCGTACCAGAAAGTGCCAAAGCAAAACCAGTCGCTACAATTGCACGGCAACAATTTGCTAATAAAATCATCACAATCGGTGCTTCGACCGGTGGAACCGTCGCATTAGAACAAATCCTAACCGTTTTACCAGATAACACTCCCCCCATCGTTATCGTACAACACATGCCGGAGCACTTCACTCGTTATTTTGCCGACCGGTTAAATGGATTATGTCGGATTTCTGTTAAAGAAGCGGAGAACGGCGACCAGTTGTTGCCGGGTCGAGCGCTTATTGCACCGGGCAATTACCACATGCTGGTCAAGAAAATTGCCGGGAGTTATTTTGCAGAAGTCCGCGACGGGCCGTTAGTGTGCCGCCAACGTCCAGCTGTCGATGTCATGTTCCGTAGCGTTGCCCGCTCGGTTGGAAGAATCGCCGTTGGTGTTATTCTAACTGGAATGGGAAACGATGGTGCAGCGGGGATGCTCGAATTGAAGCAAGCTGGAGCCTATACTATCGCGCAAGATGAGGCGAGTAGTATCGTTTTTGGTATGCCTAAAGAGGCAATTAAACTGGGTGGAGTCGATAAAATTGTATCGCTATCTGGAATTCCCGGGGCGATATTGACCGCTGTAAAATCCCACGAAGAGAGATAAACGAAGAAAGATAATCGAATGGACGCAAACCTTATCAATCCTTTCATTGAAGCATTGTATGAAATGTTTCAGACGATGATGCAAACGACGCCAGAACGCAGCGCCCCGTTTTTGCAGGAAAACAGTCACACAGAAAGCGACATATCTGGTATCATCGGATTTGTCGGACCACAAGTCGCCGGTTCAGTCGCGCTTTGCCTTTCCAAGGAAGCTGCCATCGAACTATACGAGTTAACGATGGGCGAATCGGTAAACGGTATCACAAACGAAGTGAAAGACATGGTTGGTGAGTTTGCCAACATCATTGCCGGCACTGTGAAAAAGAAGATGGCTTCGCAGGAGCTTTCATTTCATATTTCGATTCCAACGATAGTCATTGGTTCACAGCATGCTATTCACCACAAGCTGGATACGCCGGTGTTAGTGATTCCCTTTACAATCGATGAGCATCCCTTTTATCTAAAAGTTTCGATGAAGATATTGAAAAATAAAGGATAATCAATCAAAACCAACTGTATTTCGTAACAGTTGAGGGAGAACACTATGGGTAAAATGTTAGTTGTCGACGACTCCTCGGTCATGCGACGATTGATTATCAAGAATCTGAATGCGCACGGTTACCTCGATATTATGGAAGCAAAAGACGGATCGGAAGCATTACAGTTGCTTACGCCGGATATTCAGATTATCCTCACCGATTGGAATATGCCGGTGATGGATGGTTTAACTTTTGTGAAAGCGGTTCGAGCTAATCAATCGTATAAAGCGGTTCCGATCCTAATGGTTACTACGGAAGGCGCACGAGCGGAAGTTATCGAAGCACTGAAAGCTGGTGTGAACGATTATCTTGTGAAACCGTTCACCCCTACTGACCTTATCGATAAAGTGATGAAACTGCTCGCATGATTTCAAACCTCGCTTTCAATCCAAACGCGCATGATTTCAACGTGCGCGTTTTCTTTGAGCAATTACTTCATCAAGACAACTTTCTTGACGGCGGCGAAGGTTCCGGCACGGACTTGAATAAAGTAGACCCCACTGCTTGCCGGAATACCGTTGTTATCGCGACCGTTCCAGTGGAGGGTGTAGGACCCGGGGGCAAGGCGTTCGGATGGTTGGGTGTATACTTCGCGTCCGATGGCGTCGTAGATGGCGTACTCGGTCATTGCGGAACGCGGGAGATCGACCCGGAAGTGAATCGATGAGTTAAAAGGATTAGGGTAGGGATTGGATAGGGCAAAATCAAATGGGAGTGTCCCAATCAACTCGGGTGTTGCATTATTCGGCGGCATCCGGTAAGTAGAAATCGCGCCGGGCGTGTTCGTCAACAACACCGAACCGTAGTAGAGGAATGGCCAGTAAGAGAAGAACATACCCCGTTCCACCCAACCTTGCCACGTGTGGTCATTTCTCGCCCATACATTGTTACCTACCATTCGAACAACAGAATGGTTTTGAATGATCGAAGAGAGAAATTGCTCCGTTAAATCGAGGGATTGATAAGGATGACCTTGTTGCGGTAAGACATAAATATATTGATTTGCAGTAAACAATGTATCCGATTGTAGACTACTATATAAATCAGTACTATCGATAGCATGCCAATTTTGTTGTATCCATTCATTCCCAACTTTCCGATACCATAACAAACTATCTTTATTGAGCTCTACATATCGACTTAGAATTGTATTTTCACCATGAAACGCTCTCACTTCCCACAGACCATTTGGTTGAACAATTGTCCCATTAGGAACAAGTACGCCATTTTCAATCCAATATACGTAAAAATGTCCATTGCCCTGCCGTATAATGATTTGATTGTATTGAAAGTGAGCGATGTATTGAGCGGAATTCGGCATCGGCATTGTTTGATCGCTCCACTGCCCGTTTGTCCATGTCAACAAATGGAAGAGGGAGTCGTTATAGTTGTTGCGCATTGCTATGACTTGGTCGCCATCGTGTCCGTAAGGAGTTAAGCTTTGAGGGAGCCAACGGATTTCATGGTGGGCATTGACAGTATCGGCGACCAACTGTGCATAGCGGTACCCACGTTGGATGATTGCCCTTCCATTTTTCCCCCAGTAGCCGCATGCGTCTAAGCTATAATCGCGATTTGCTAAATAGCCAGAATCGAATCCGGTTGTTTGGCGATGACACCATAAGGTATCGAGTCGTTGTCGATTGAATTCATCGCGGTATTGCCGCAACTGCAACAATCCGTTTGGCTGGGTCATTGAATACAAATGGAATTGCATAAACCAACCCCGATTCAGATGGGCAACATTGTTCGGTGTGATAGTATGATCATAATGGCCACGATACACATAACCCACGGAGTCGACTATTGTCGGTGCGGCGACACCATTCTCAAAGGAAAGCAGATAGAACCGGTTTTCATTAAAAAAACCCTCCCGCTGAAATAAACCCCAGGCAAACCATACACTGTCTACAGGTTCGTCCCACATCATTGACAATTTGAATTGCAGGGGGTTGGTTGTGATCAATTGCGGCTGTCGGGGATTCTCCAACGACCACACCGACCATATGTTATCGTATGCTGTGATCAATGTGTCATTGATGATTCTACAGAATTTCGATGACGCGGTTTGGGTACGGTACACTTCGCGGATTGGCGTTGTATCAAGTTTTACCACCGAAAGCAGACTGTGCCGTGAGGAAACCCGGTATGCATAGTTCCCACGTATTGTATACTCCTCATACTTCACGGTATCGTTATCGGTATAGCCGCTGAAGTTTAACGTTCCTGTACTGTCTTGGGCGTATACCCGGTTTGCCAGTAGGAGTATGTTATCATGCAATCGCGGACGAATGTTTCGGTATGGCTCATTATTGTTATAAGCTTTCGCCAAAAAACCGGTATCGGGTACAAAGGTTGTACCGTTTCTCACCGCACCACGATATACCGGTGGATCGATGCCATTCCATTCTACCATCGCTCTTGGCCAGCCGTAGTAGAAGCGGTTGCAATCGCGGACGATATGGGAGTACTTATCCCATGCGCCAAGGAATAAGGGCGCTTCGGCGGTAACCGGTACGTTGAGTTGCCACAGCTTTTGGAAGGTCGTGTCGGATGTCTGCCGCATGGCAAACATCGAGGTTGGGGTACGACACACCAAGGTATCGCCAAATCCGATCATCCCCATCGGAACGGTAATGGCAAGGGTATCACCCAACCAATCAAAATCATCTCCCCACCGCGGTGTGGCTGAAGTCGCTCCGGTCAGGGTGAGAGAGAGGAGAAGTATCCAACTAAACTGTTTCATCGTGATACCTCTATTCCATTCCAATGTCGGACAAGAATGTCCGACGTACGGGGTTGTAGTCGGGCGTGCGCGGCACGCCCCTACTGAATATCGTCAGGCAAGAGTGCCCAACCTCCAATGCGGGCGGACATTTTCTTTGCCACCCCAACCCACCGCGACAGGAACCCGCCATGCGGCTCACCGAAGGTAATGTCGCGACCACGATTTTTGGGAACGATGTTAATAAGGTAGAGAATAGGAGATTATCAAAGCAATGCTTCGATACGTTCGATAGAAGAAATGTCTTTTACTTTACGGAAAAGTTCTAATGCGCCACGATAGTATTCTTTCGCGATTTCGGTTTCGCTTAGTTCAATTTCGATGTGCCCAAGAATTTCCAGTGAATGGGCTTCCATCCGAACATCATTGACATTGCGCGCTAATTCCATACTGCGATGGGCGTGATGATACGCGGTATCCAAATCGCCTAACTTCCAATTCGCACGAGCAAGCGCTTGCATAGCGCCGCATTCCGATCGCGGATCCTGCAGTTGCTGATAATACGGCAGCGATTGCTCCACTAATTTTTTTGATTCTTCGTACGCCCCTAGTTCAAATTGCAATTCACCCAAAGCCAATAATACCGCAGCCTCGAATCGAGGATTGTTGGTTTCCCGGTTGAGCTGCAATGCTTCCTCGTAGGTAGCAATCGCTTCGGAATACTGTTGTTTTTTGGTGTAGTACTCACCTAACACACCAAGGGCTACCCCTTCTTCGCGGCGATTTTGTTGGCGATGGATAATTTCTAAGGCGACTTGGATCATATCATAGGCTTTGTCGAACTGATCCATTTCCAACAAGATGCGGGCGTAGGTCATCCGGGTGTTACAGGATTGGTCGTGCTCCCCGGCATTTTCGAATAGCTCGATCGCTTCCGCTAATGCCGGATCAGCTTTTTGAAAGAGACCGGTTTCTATCATGACGACAGCATAATTTGTAAGTGCAGTCGCTTCGTAGATTGGCAAATTCAAATCACGAAATTCACTTCGCGCCTGTTTCAGCAAGCTCATTGCGAGATCGGTACGGCCCTGTTGACGGTGGAGATTCGAAAGGTTCATCCGGGTTCGAGCTGCATGCAATCGTTCCTCTAATCGTTCATAGATTTCGAGCGCTTCTTCGTACAAAAAGAAACATTGCTCGACTTCACCCCGCATCAAATACACATTCGCGAGATTGCCAGCAGCATTAGCTTTAATGATATCACGATCACTCATCTTCGCTAATTGATAAACTTCTGTGAATTTTTCAAGCGCAGCAGTGGTGTCACCCGACAAAGCAGCTTGTCGAGCTTCATTCAGAAGATTGGAAAAATATTCCTGACGATTTTGATTCATGGGTTACTTCTCGACATACCCGTAATATAAGAACAGGCGAGAAAATTCCCGCCTGAATCTTGAAGTTTTTCGATAATCACATACTAAATCAATGTTGTTTCGTTACTTACCCTATTCGACTCAACAAAAGACATTGACACTCTATGAAAAACATCCAACTCGTTTATTTCATGAGAATCATTTTCTCCATCGCTTGGAATGCCCCTGCTTCCATCCGGTAGAAGTATACGCCAGCGGGCATTTCGGTTGCTTGGAAGCGTACGGTATGGTAACCGGGTTGTAACGGTTGATTGACCAACGTTGCTATTTTCTGTCCTAACACATTAAATACTTCGAGTCTCACCATTCCTGCGGCGGGAAGATCGAAGCGGATCTCAGTAGTCGGATTGAACGGATTCGGGTAATTCTGATGTAACGAATAGACCCGCGGCAATCCGGAAGTTATCTCGTTTCGAATATCGTTTGTGACTGTCAGCGATACCGGAACAAGAATAGTGTCGCACGCACTCGAAATAAACCGAATGTCCGCTAACAACTCATCACCCACGGTGTAAGAG
>JAOTSC010000116.1 GCA_030247525.1 bacterium
ACAAAGAGCAAAAAGGATGATAAATTCCGTAATCCCAACTTGTAAGAAAATAACTCATAGAGTACGCTTATCAAATAAAACGGCACAAAAAAACTAAAATAGGATGATTGGTAATAACTAAAATCAAACCCATCAATAACAAATCCTTGTTTTTTAAGAAGCTTACTCATTCTATAATAGCTACATTGATCATAATAAGCAGGAAATCCAGAATTTACCCGTTCCGGAAAAATAAAAAACAAGAGCTTCCGACCGAATTTCTTTGGCAGCATTTGGTTGATCATGGAGAACAAGGCGTACTTCGCCGGACAGACGTGAATAAAATATCCCCCGGGTTTTAGCGATGCAAACGCCCGTTGGAAAAACCTCGCGTTATTCTGCAGATGTTCGAGTACCATTCGGGATGTGATCAAATCAACCGAATTGTCCGCGAATGGAAACTCATTGTTCACGTCGGCAACAACTTTATCGTCGATATCGTGATTCTGTTCCAATGCCGCAGGAAGAATATCCACACCGACAATTCTTATTCGCAGTTGTGGATCGCGAAGTTTTGCGAACGGACACTCTATTCCTGCTCCAACATCGACAACCAACGCATCCGGTTTCTGGTTTAGATGCTCGGATATGCGGTTAATATACTGCTCGATGATAAGTGGTGTTCGATAGGCTAAATGCATATCGATTTTATAGCAAATCTTCTTGTTCAGGTTAACAAACCAACGAAACATACGTTTACCGATCCGGGTTAAACTGAAACGAGAGCGACCAAAGAGTAGCGGTCTCGGAGTAATTCTTCTTTGCAACATCGAACAAACCGGGGCGCCGTTGCAGTGCGTCTGCCCGGTATGCATTCCGTTGTTCCGGTTGGGTGTTGAAGGCACCCGATTGCACCTGCCGCCAGGAAAGTCCAAGCCAGCAATGCTCGATGAGCTCGTAGCGCAACGCTACTTCCACGGAGTTCGCGTGCTCGCCTTGTCCTTCCCCCCACGGAATACTCAATTTTGCTACGCTTTTCGGATACATCGAGCCGATATCGCCGGGCGCAAGCTCCACGCCGTTTAGAGTAGCTGTTTCCACATGGCGGAACATCGCCGATTCGGCGGAAAGGTGCCAGCGCATGCCCGGCTGCCATTCCGTACGAATTGCCAGTTGGTCGGCGTTCGGCGGTAGATCGAGTCCCAGAGGAGTACCCCAGTGGTTGTAACGGTTGATGCCATAGAAATGGGAACCGGCATAGGGATCCATCCGGGCATATTCTGCCAGCCAACGCAAATTCTCGATGCCGAACGGATCGTCGATTACAGTACCACCAAGATACCCAAATTTATTTTGTAAATAATCGGTGCCCAGCTTCCCAACCGTCAAATCGTCGATCCATACGCCGCCATACGCTGAAATGTGTTTGTACGGGCGTACTGTCAAATCGATGGCGACACTCTTGTTGTCGTTGTCGCCACGATTATGTTCCGTCGCATAAAATAAATTCACTGGGATCAGATACGGCAATTCCGGGGCACGATCGCCATAGATGACCGCTTCGGCAAGACCCACGGTTAGCCAATGGCGCGGTGTCCACTCCAACCGGTGTGCGGCAACATACTTGGGACGATCCAACAGACGGAGCTGAGAGTCGCCGGGATCGGGAATCGTATCCTTCAGGGCAGGTTCGCTGCGAAGCCAACCATGGATGTAAACAAATCGCAGATGATCGGTAATCGCAAAATCCAACCGCAATTGATCGACCGGAGAGACTTGACTTCCTAAAGTAAGCTTATGCCGAATTCCCGGTCCCCAACCAACCGGTTCCCTGCCAAGCAACACATTGAGACGTCCAAAGGAATAGGACATCGAGGTCGTCGAAACGATATACTCATCACTCTCGTGACGATAGGTTTTCTCGTTCAGATTTCTGGTGATGAAACTCGGTTGTTCGCCTGCCGTCAGATGATCACTGGTGCCGTGTTCCTTCCAATCACGATAGGTATGAATGCCGTCGGTTGGGACTTTGTCCATGTGGTCGAGATAGCGGAAACTAACGCCGAGTTTCTCTTGCCATGTCATTTGCACCGACCACCCTAAACCGTACCGGTGTAACCGATCCCACTCGTTATCATGACTAAATCCCCAATCGTAACGGATTCGCGGATTTGCTTTTATCGCCAAGCCCGGGTTCTCGGACGAAAAAGCGCTTTCCCCTTTCCAATACAGTTTTTCGGGGAACCAGGTAAAGATTCCTTTTCGCAATTTTGCCGAACGGGATTCCAAATAGGCGGGTGGCTGTTTCTTTAACTCAAAAGCAAATTCCCGTTCCAAGTCGAGTAATCGTTCTGCATCGGCAATCGTGAGTTCCCCATAGATTTTATCGAGCAACGCCAGATAGCGTGCGACCTCCACGCGGGTTAAGGGGCGGTGGGTTGGCAGTGGTACTTCCAGCAGTCCCAAGTTTTCCGCGCGCTCCAGCAATAGGTAGGCGGGTGAACTGAGTGGTACAGTCGCACCTTGTGCATAGGCGGAACCAGTTGGAAGTAACATGGTTGCAATGAGTGCGACCAATAAACAAAGTAACGGAACAACTCGGGAATCAAAGTGAACTTGTGGCATCGGAACCTTGCGGTAGTAACAACTTGTAAGGTAGTCGATTGAAACCTGAAAAGACAAATCTTCGACTCGCTTTCCCGGAATCGACCCCGATTTTTGGTTTACCAATCTATCGCGTATTTTCCTCCCATTCCCGCAACCGACTACAAGATGCCAAGGGGAATCGATAACAATGAGGTATAATAGAATCGTGAGCAAACCATGTCGCATCCGTTGACAACCGAGGAACTACATCAAGCGCTGCGATGTGCCACCGACGCTGCTATCGAAGCAGGCGCGATGTTGCGGGTGGAGTTTCACCGGGCGGATGGGCCGCGCGGTTACAAGGATCACGCCGAAATCGATTTGCCGATGGAAGAGACCATTCGCGAGCGGCTGTTGACCGCATATCCCGAGTGGGGGTTTCTCGGAGAAGAAACGGAGAGTGAACTTTTTCCGCCCGGAAAGCCGTATTGGGTCGTCGATCCCAATGATGGAACGGTCGAATTTTTGAAGGGGGCACGCGGCTCATCGGTTTCAATTGGACTAGTACATCAAGGTAAAGCTGTATTGGGTGTTGTGTATGCGCCGGTTGCTCCCGATGACGACGGCGATCTATTTACCTGGCATGAGGGGGTGTCTGTTTTACGCAATGGCATTGCGCTCCCGCCGCTTTCCTCTAACATTCCCCGCAACGAACAAATACTGCTCGCGTCGCTTGGCGCCGACAAGAAGCCGACTATCAACTTACAACTAATACAACCGGGACGTTTCCGTTCCTCCCCCAGTATTGCGTATCGACTTGCGTTAACTGCCGCCGGGGAAGCTGATATCGGCATCTCGATCCAGAATCCGAAGGCGTGGGACGTTGCCGGTGGACATGCCATTTTACGCGGTGTCGGCGGAACGATTCGCAGCGACAGCCACGAAGAGCTCGTCTATGGTCCTACGGGAGAACTCATCGGGCGAGACCGCTGGCTGCTCGGTGGTCTCCCCTCCATTATCCGGGAGTATGCCAATCTGCACTGGGAAGAAATCTTCCGGGCGCAGTTCGATGTCACTGGGAAAGAAACGCCACAATATCCCGCGCGCTGGTCGCCGGGTGTGCATTATCGCGGTGACGCTATAATCCTTGCCCGGGCGCAGGGGTGTTTGCTGGGACAATTAGCAGGCGATGCATTAGGTTCCCTCGTCGAGTTCCATACGCCTGAACAAATCGCTGGGAAGTATCCCGAGGGCGGTCCCGACCGGATTGAATCGGGTGGCGTCTGGAATACGCTTGCCGGGCAGCCAACCGACGATTCCGAACTTGCTTTGTTGCTTGCCCGCAGTATCATTGCGAGGGGGGAGTACAACGATCAAGCGGCGTTGGTTTCCTATCGTTGGTGGTATCGCAGTAAGCCCTTCGACATCGGAACAACCGTTGGGAAAGCACTGGCTGCCGCGGATGCCGTTGCAGTCGATACGCTGTCCGCTGCCCACGAAGCGGCGCGGAACAATGTTGCAAGTGAAGCGAATGGCGCATTGATGCGGGTGAGTCCGTTGGGTATCTACTTTGCCCACGAGAAGAATCCGCGACCGATTGCTGAAGCGGCGATAGCCGATGCGCTGCTCACCCATGCATCCGATGTCTGCCAAGCGGCGAATGCGGTGTATGTAATCGCAGTGGCGACAGCAATTCGTACCGGGCATCGATACAAAACGTACCAAGCTGCTCTCACGTGGAGTGAGCAATTCGCACCTGCCGCGATTACTGAAGCGCTGCTGATTGCACAACGGGAACCGCCTTCCGATTTCATAACGAAACAGGGGTGGGTAGTGCTGGCATTGCACAATGCATTTTACCAGTTACTCCATGCGCCGAATTTTGCAGTGGGGGTAATTGATACCGTTCGTAGCGGCGGCGATACCGATACGAATGCTGCGATTGCTGGCTCGCTGTTAGGGGCATTGCATGGCAGGGACGCGGTTCCGTTGCAATGGCGGCGGGCGATTCTTAGCTGCCACTCGCAAAACGGACTTACCCATATCCACCACCCGCGACCACCAGCATTGTGGGGTGTCGATGCGCTCATCCTCGCCGAGAAATTGCTCTTGTTACGCTCGTAATTCGGTTTATTCTTCGTTCCGTGAAATCACCAATACGGTGATATCGTCGCTCTGCTCGGTGCCGCGGGTAAAGGCGTCTAGCCGTTTTTCCAAGGCAAAGAAAAATGCTTCATTCGATTGGTCGGCATACTTCACTGCAATCTTTTCCAACCGCTCTTGTTCAAACATTTTCCCGTTTCGGTTCGTCGCTTCAGTAACACCATCGGTATACAAGAGTAATCGCGCACCATGAGGAAACACACACCGCTCAGTCGTGCTGGGGAAATCGGGATTCAATCCAATCGGTAATCCGGTCGCCGGAAGTTGTTTACACCCGCCGGCTTTCGTCGAGAGCAAGATCGGTAAATGCCCGGCATTCCGATACACGAGTTCGCCGTCTTGGATGATTCCGAGAAATAGCGTGATGAAAACGCCAAACGGAAAAACACTCGAAAAGTGGTGGTCGATTTCGCTAAGCGTATCCAAGGGGGATTGTTCGCGCTGGGCGGTAAAACGCATGAGATTCGCCAACGCCGACATCCACAGCGCCGCGCCGGGTCCCTTTCCGCTGACATCGGCAATCGTGACGATATAACCATGGCGAGAAGGAAACGCATCGTAGTAATCGCCGCCCAAGGTACGTGCCACCCGGTAGTAACTCTGAATTTCATACCCGTTTAATGGAACAATCGAACTCGGCACTAACCGGCTTTGAAAAGTCTGGGCGGTATTTAATTCGACTTCCAACCGCTCTTTTTCCAACTGCGCTTCATACATCCGGCTCTTGAAAATCGCCAGCGCTGCCAGTGCCGCAAAGCATTGCAGCATTTGTTGCGCCTCGCTGGAAAAAGTGCCGCCGGTTGTTTGATTGAGCAGTTGCAGCGTACCAATCACTTTATCGTAAGCAACCATCGGCACACAGAGATAACCGCGGGTTGAAAAACCGGTTTTCTTATCGATCCCGGCGAAAAATCGTTCATCACACGATGCATCGGTGATGTTTACACTCTTGTGGTGTTGCGCGACCCACCCGGCAATCCCTTTTCCGACCGGTACTTTTACTTGCTTCATCTGCTCGGTGGTGAGATTGGTCGCGGCGGCAAGGGTGAGAATTTGCTCAAGCTCGTTCAATAAAAAAATCGAAGCGGCTTCCGCTCCGATTAGTTTTTGTGCTGAGATAAGTATTCTTCCAATCATTTCCTGCGAGTTGTTCGCATCGAGCACAGTCTGGATCGAGCGGGTGAGTGGTTCATAATCGAACATGGCAGGACGTTGTTCCGGTTCGCTTACGCTAGCGCTTTTATCGCTTTATCGATGGTCGGATAGATGGGAAGAATCTTCGATAGAAAGCTGATGTCGAGCACTTTCTTGATGTCGGCGGAAACATTTGCCAACGCAAGTTTCACCTGCGATTGTTGCGCAGTACTCAACATCCCCGCCATGACGCCGATCCCATAGGAATTTGCCCACTCCATTTTCTTTAAATCGAGGATGACGATTTTCATCGTACCGGCGATGATTTCGGAGCGGATCGCTTCGATTTGGTTCGCCTCTTCCGGTGTACCCATCCACTTGCCAGTCATTGCAACGATCAACGCCGCATCTTCCCGGCTGCTTAGGATCATTCCCACAGTTACCCCCTTTGAATAAGAGGGGGAGTATAGCACAATCCCTACCGCAAGTCAATGAGGATTCGTACATTGTATAGAATTTGTGTGGATACTTCCCGTTGAAAAACAAATTGTACTACGTTTGAGGGTGGAATCAATATTCCATAGGAGCGAGCTGCGCACGCACGCAATGGGTAGGAACAGGCAACCTCGCCGAGCAGCTGTTGTTAGCAGGCGTTTAATCGGTAGGTTTGAGGAAACTAACGGTATGCGTCTTTTCGGTGATTAACTATTTGAATTAAAATCGATTGATTAATTTCATCGATCTCATAAATCACCCGATAATCGCCAATACGAATCCGCCAACTATTTTTACTCCCGATAATTTTCCGGCTACCATGCGGTTTCGGGTTCTCCGTTAACGATCGAATTTCCGGGATTAATCTCCTGACTATCGGGGCGGGAAGACGATTAAGATCTCGCTCCGCTGCTTTAGTGAGGAGGAGATTATACATGTCCTAATCTACTATTTAGATACTCGTCGAAACTTCTCACTGTTTGAGGTTCCGCTTTCCGTTTCCGAAGCTCTTCCAAATCGACTTGATCTTCTAACCGTTCTAACATCTCTTCATACACATCGATTTCGAGAATGACTTTGGATGGCTTCCCTTTGTGGTAAACAATTTCCGGTTCGATTTTCAATCCGTCTTTCATAATCCCCTCCTTTGCTTAAATATACTACGACCATTCCGAATTCGATACAGATTTGCATTGTGTCACTAAGAAAATATAGCACTTACGAAGGGCATTCGCGATACGCCCGTTAGATGGGTACGGGCGCACCTTGTTTGCGCCCATTCGTTATTACAGGTCTGGAGACCTATCACTACCAATTCGGGCGGACATGGGAGTCCGCCCCTACCCACATGCAACGTTTTTGGTTATGACCTACACTAACCTGACGAATCCCAATAATCCACTGCGGACTTCGGAATTCCCCTCGTTTTCCTTACCGAATCGAGATTCCTTACATTACTATTTTCATAGGAATGGGTGATCCATGTTAACCGAATCGGAACTCAAGCAAATTGCGGAGCAAACCCTCGCCGAATGTAATGGCATTCCGGCCGAGGTCAATGTCTCCACCGGCGATAGCGCGTTGACTCGCTTTAGTGATAGCATCATCACGCAAAACGTCGCCTCGAAAACTGTCGGTCTCACGTTGCGGCTATTGCAAGATGGTCATATCGGCAAAGCGACTACTGGCAATCTCTCCGCTGCGGGCATCAAGAAGTGCGTTGATACTGCCCGTGCCGCGCTCGCCTTCACTTCGCCCGACCCGGAAGCGTTACCGTTGGTGATGCCGCAAACGTATCCCAGCGTCCCCGACCGCTTTGTCAAAGCATCGGCGGAAGCGACCCCGGAACAACGTGCCGAAGGGGTTATCCACGCTATCGACCGGTTCAAGAAAGACAATTTGAACGGCGCCGGGATCTACTCGAATAACGGCGGCGCGTTTGTGCTGGCAAATACAAACGGTCTCTATGCTTACAGCCATTCTTCCCACGCCTCGTTTTCAATTTCGGCGATGAGTGAAGACTCTTCCGGCTGGGCGCAGGATCACGACGACGATATCGCCAAAGTGAATATCGCCGAATGTGCCGAGACCGCTGCGCAAAAAGCGCTCATCGGAAAAAACCCGATTGGTCTCGAGCCGGGTGCTTATACCGTTATCTTCGAGCCGGCGGCAGTTGCCGAACTGCTCCTGTTTATGGCATGGGATGCCTTCAACGGACTCGCCTATGTCGAGGAGCGTTCCTGCTTCTCCGGTAAAATCGGCCAGAAAGTGGTCGGCGAAAATATCACCGTTGTCGACGATGCCTATCATCCGATGGCGGGCGGTCAGCCGTTCGATTTTGAAGGAATGCCGCGCAAAAAAGTAACGCTGATCGAAAACGGTGTTTTTAAATCTCCCGTCCATGATCGTCGTACTGCCAAGCGGATGGGCATTGAAACAACCGGACACGGATTGCCGCAACCCGATAGCTGGGGTCCGGTGCCGGTGAATTTGATTTTGCAACCGGGGAATTCTTCGACCGAAGAGATGATTGCCTCGACGAAACGCGGTCTCCTCGTCACCAAACTGCACTATGTCAATATCCTGAATCCGATGACATTGACATTAACCGGCATGACCCGTGACGGTCTCTTCCTGATCGAGGATGGTAAAGTTGTGAAGGGACTCAAGAATTTCCGGTTCACCGAATCGGTTCTACACGTCCTGAACAATGTCGAAGCGTTGTCGAAGCAGTTGTATAAAACCAGTTCCTTCTGGGGTGGCGGCGGCACCATCGTACCGGCAATGAAGGTGAACGATTTTCATTTCACGAGCAAAACCGAAAACTAAGGCGGAAGGAGAATTTCTAAGATGCGCGATTTAGCAGAACGTGCGGTAGACACCGCCAAAAGTCAAGGCGCGAGTTATGCCGACTGCCGGATTATTTTCACGAAAGAAGAAACGATCTCGACGAAAAACGGTAATGTCGGCGATTTGGATATCGGCGAAGACATCGGTTTTGGCGTGCGGGTATTAGCCGACGGCGCGTGGGGATTTGCTTGCAGTCCCAATGTCACGGCAACGGAAATCGATAAGGTTGCGGCGGAAGCGGTGCGAATCGCCAAAGCGTCGGCACGGTTAAAGAAAGGGGACGTCCAACTCGTCTCGGAACCGACCGTTGACGAGCGTTGGCAGACGCCGATTGCGGAAGATCCGTTTTCGGTATCGTTGGAAGATAAACTCGAATTACTATTCTCCATCGATAAGGTGCTGCGGAGCGATCCCCGCATTAAATCTGCCGAAGGAACACTTTCCTTCAAAGATGAGCATCAATGGATGGCTACCAGTGAAGGGAGCTTCATCGACCAGCAACTCATCCGCAGTGGCGCCGGTTATGCAGCGACCGCGGTGGGGAATAATGAAGTACAAGTACGAAGTTATCCCAATTCGTTCCGGGGACAGTATATGTCGCTCGGTTACGAATTAATCCGCTCGATGAAGTTACTGGAAAATGCCGACCGGGTACGGGAAGAAGCGATTGCGTTATTAACCGCTCCGACCTGTCCCTCCGGCGTCCGCGACATCATTATCGATGGGTCGCAGTTAGGATTGCAAATTCACGAATCGGTCGGACACGCCACCGAACTCGACCGGGTGCTCGGGATGGAAGCGAATTACGCCGGGATGTCGTTCGCGACGACCGAGAAACTGAACAACTTCACCTATGGCTCTCCAATAGTGAATCTGGTCTGCGATACAACCGTACCGGGCGGCTTGGCGACCCTCGGTTGGGATGACGATGGCGTCAGGGCGCAACGCTGGCACTTGGTGAAGAATGGTAAATTTGTCGGCTACCAGTTTAACCGCGAATTAGCCCACACCATTGGCGCCAATCGTTCGAGTGGCAATAACCGTGCAATGGGCTGGAGTCATATTCCGATTGTCCGTATTACCAACCTCTCGCTGATGCCGGGAGAATGGGAATTGGATAATCTGCTCGCTGATACGGAAGGCGGTCTGATGATGGAAACGAATCGCTGCTGGTCGATTGATCAATGGCGGTTGAATTTCCAATTCGGGGTGGAAGCGGCTTGGGAAATCAAGGGTGGCAAGAAGGGTCAAATCCTCAAGAACGCCAATTACCAAGGGATTACGCCGGAGTTCTGGGGTAGTTGCGATGCGATTTGCAACAACAACCACTGGGTGTTGTGGGGCGTTCATAATTGCGGGAAAGGTCAACCGGGCCAAACGGCGGAGATGTCGCATGGCGCGGCACCCACCCGGTTCCGTAATGTGAAAGTCGGCGTTGGAAATTAAATTCTTGGACATTTTTGGGTAGGGGCGGACCATCGTGTCCGCCCTTTGTTTTTTGTGGTGGATACGGGCTTCCAAGCCAGTTCGTAGGGCGGCCGGCAGCCGCCCGTGAGTAAGGGCGAATCTTGTGTTCGCCCTTTTCTTTTTTACAGGTCAGAAGACCTCTAACCACCATTGTAGGGGTTCGATTGATCGAACCCGTCGGGCTTGATAAATCAAGCCCCTACTGATGCAAAAAAAGGCGAGACTCGGAAACGAATCTCGCCTTTTTTGTTGGTAACGATTATTGATCACGTAGTTCGAGCGGTTGCTTGATCGTCGTTGCAACATCGACTGCCGATTGTCCGAGTAGATAACTCGATACAATGACCATAATCGCATCGACAATTTGTTGTGCCGTCTCCGGTGGTAATCCAATCTGATTGACGAGTACCGAGGTGAGAATAGCGGCGAGCGTCGCGAGCAATTTTCGCGACAACCATTTCTTGAGCATGATTTCCTCCGTTTTAGGTGATGGGTGGTGGGTGATGGGTGGTGGGTGTTAGGTGAAAAGTGAAGTAGGG
>JAOTSC010000117.1 GCA_030247525.1 bacterium
GGATTGAGCGGTGAACCGCATAAACAGGCAACCAAGTTCTTGTCGAAACTTTATGAGATGTACATCAAATCCGATGCTTCCCTTGCCGAAATCAACCCGTTGGCGCAACTTGCCGACGGACGAATCATTGCCCTCGATTGCAAATTGAATTTCGATGATAATGCATTAGACCGCCATCCCGAGTATGCCGCGATGCGCGACTTAACCGAAGAAGAGCCTGCTGAAGTTGAGGCATCGAAGTTTAATCTCAACTACATCAAACTTGATGGTTCGGTTGGCTGTATGGTGAACGGCGCCGGTCTTGCAATGGGTACGATGGACATCATCAAGTACTGCGGCGGCGAGCCTGCGAATTTCCTCGATGTCGGCGGTGGAGCAAACAAAGAGACCGTATCGGCAGGTTTCAAAATTATTCTAAGCGATCCCCACGTAAAAGCGATTCTTATCAATATCTTCGGCGGTATCGTCCGGTGCGACCGGGTTGCTGGAGGTGTGGTCGAAGCCGTGAAATCGGAAAACGTGAAAGTACCGGTTGTTGTACGATTGGAAGGTACCAACAGCAAGGAAGCCGGTGAGATGTTAGCGGCATCCGGTTTGAATTTCATCGTGGCAAAAGACATCAAGGATGCCGCCGAAAAAGTTGTCGCTGCGGCGAGTGGCCGGTAAGGGGGATTAGAAGATATGTCGATTTTGTTAACGAAAGATACCCGAGTCATCGTCCAAGGGTTCACCGGCAAGGAAGGGACCTTCCATGCCGAACAGATGATCGAATACGGCACCAATGTTGTTGGTGGAGTTACTCCCGGTAAAGGTGGGACAACTCACTTAGGAAAGCCGGTGTTTCATTCGGTGTATGACGCAGTTCGCAATGCCGGAGCGCAAGCGACAGTGATCTTCGTGCCGCCAGCATTTGCTCCAGACGCAATTTTGGAAGCCATCGACGCTGGGATCGAATTGATTGTCTGCATCAGCGAAGGCATACCGGTTGCCGATATGATTCATGTGAAGCATGTCTTGGATCAATCGAAATCACGACTTGTCGGACCCAACTGTCCGGGAGTGATCACCCCGGGGCAAGCGAAAATGGGCATCATGCCGGGCTTCATTCATAAACCGGGAAAAATTGGTTTAGTCAGCCGCTCCGGTACTTTAACATACGAAGCGGTACACCAGCTAACGCAAGCCGGGCTGGGTCAAAGCACCTGCGTTGGTATTGGTGGTGATCCGATTATCGGCAGTCCTTTTCTTGATATCGTGAAATTGTTCAATGCCGATCCCGATACCGAAGGCATTGTATTAATCGGCGAAATTGGTGGCAATGCCGAAGAGCAAGCTGCGGCATGGCTCAAGCAGCATTGTAAAAAACCGGTGGTAGCTTTTATCGCCGGACAAACCGCGCCACCCGGACGGCGGATGGGACACGCGGGCGCCATTATCAGTGGTGGTAAAGGAACCGCCCAAGAGAAGATGGCGGCGTTAAAAGAGGCCGGCATTCATGTCTGTCCGACACCGGCATCGATTGGTGAAACTATGAAGGAAGCGCTGGTATAAACAGCAATGACTCGTTGGTAGTAAAAGAACACTTTCATCGTTCCGATGGGCTCCCCAGTCCAAGGCACGATCAACAAATTGGAATGATTTTGGGGGTGGAATGGAAAAAGTAAAGCAATGGGTAACAACCGATGGGAACACCCGGATCACGATTGATGCGCCGCTCTGCAAAGGGTGTCTAATTTGTGCGGAAGTCTGTCCGAAAGATGTTCTCGTAATGGTGGACGCACCCGATAAATGGGAAGGTTCACTCGCCGAAGTTGTAAATATGGATGCATGCACCGCTTGTATGCTGTGTGAAATCGAATGTCCCGATTTTGCGATTCGCGTATTTTCGGTGAAAGAAAAGAAAGCTGCAGTCAAGGCTTAGTCAACGAACCGCGTTTATTCAACGGTGAAACGTCTTTCTATTGTATAGGAATGCGCATGACCGATAACAAAACGCAGAGCTTGGGGAGGGGAGCGTGCCAACTCCGGTACGGTTCTATCAAGGAAATGAAATTGTCGCTCACGCTGCAATCGCTGCGGGGTGCAAATTCTACGCCGGATATCCGATTACACCATCTTCGGAAATCGCGGCCGAAATGTCAAAATTACTACCGCTAAACGGTGGCAGTTTTATTCAAATGGAAGACGAGATTGCTGCAATGGGTGCCGTGATCGGCGGCTCGTTGGCTGGTGCGAAGTCGTTAACAGCGTCGTCCGGACCAGGAATTTCGCTGAAACAAGAGCATATCGGATTTGCTTGTATCGCGGAAGTCCCGGTAGTAATTGTGAATGTGATGCGCGGTGGACCCTCGACCGGATTGCCTACAGCACCATCGCAATCCGATATCATGCAATCCCGTTGGGGAACTCATGGCGACCATCCGATTATCGCATTGACGCCCGCGTTCCCGATGGAAATCTTTACTGAAACCGTCCGTGCCTTTAATCTATCGGAACAGTTTCGTACGCCGGTGCTGCTTTTACTCGATGAAGTGATCGGTCACTTGTCGACCGGTTTGGCGTTACCTTCCGCCGACGAGTTGGAAATCATTGACCGGATTCCGCCGTCGGTTCCACCTGATGAGTACTACCCCTACGATGTTAGTAAAGGCGATGTTCCGCCGATGGCGAATTATTTTGAAGGGTACAATTTTCACGTCACCGGACTCTCGCATGACCGAACCGGTTTTCCCTCAAACAATCCCGACTTAGTACATGAAGATCAAGTGCGGCAACATCGAAAGATCGATGCGAATATTCACAAGATCGAGAAGTGGGAAGAGTTTCAGTTAGACGATGCAGAAATCGGTATCTTTGCCTTCGGTACTTCAGGTCGTGCGGCGATGGATGCCGTTAACCGTGCTCGAGCCGAAGGAATCAAAGTAGGCCTCTTGCGACCTTTAACAATTTGGCCGTTCCCCGATCGCGCTATCAACGAAAAACTGGGTAAGATGAAAACCATTATCGTTCCCGAAATGAATCTCGGACAATCGATTTTGGAGGTTCGTCGCGTTCTCGGTCCTAAGTTTGATATCCGTGGAGTCCACAAAGTCGGTGGAGTTCCGATTCATCCCCGCGAAGTGTTAGCGGCAATCCGGGAGGCGGCAAAATGAGTTTCGATTATGGTCAATATATTCGTATGGAGAAAATGCCGTTCCTCTGGTGTCCGGGTTGCGGAATCGGTATTGTCGCAAAGGCGCTCTACAAAGCTTTTTCCGAACTCGGGTGGAAGAACGAAGATATCGCGATGGTCTCCGGCATCGGTTGTACGTCGAGGATAACCGGTTACACCAAAGCGAATACGCTGCACACAACACACGGCAGAGCGTTATCATTTGCGACCGGTATCAAAATGGTGCGTCCCGATAAACATGTCGTTTCGATGGCGGGCGACGGTGACACTTTAGCTATCGGTGGCAATCACTTCATCCATGCCTGTCGACGTAATATCGACATCACCGTTATAATTGTAAATAATCATATTTATGGCATGACCGGCGGTCAATTCTCCCCGACGACGCCACAGGGAGCCTATGCGGCGACTGCACCCTACGGAAATATCGAACCGGGATTCGATGTCGCCGAGTTGGCAAAAGCGTCGGGAGCTACTTACGTTGCCCGCTGCACTGTTGCCAATGGCGTCATGATGGAACGCTTGATCCGAAACGGGCTTGCCCATCACGGTTTCTCAGTCATCGAAGTGATTGCGAATTGTCACACCCAATTCGGACGGCGAAACCGGATGCCGGATGCGTGGCAGATGATTGACGATATCAAAGATCGCACAGTCGCGCTACAAAAAGCCGAGAAAATGTCGCCGGAAGAGTTGGTCGGAAAATTTGTTGTCGGTGAATTGTACAAAGCGAATCGACCCGAATACACCGACGAATACGAGCGGTTACGCGAACGCGCACTTGCCAAGCAAGCTGCGAAGAAGGGAGCGTAACATGAGAGACTGGACCCATTACGAAGTGAGATTTGGTGCAGTCGGCGGTCAGGGCGTTATCCTTGCCGGTGCAATTTTAGCTGATGCTGCAGTGTTCTACGAAGGACTACAAGCAGTGCAATCGCCGCAGTACACCCCGCAAGTGCGTGGTGGCGCGACGAAAGTCGACGTCATCATCGACACCAAGGAAATTATCTATCCGCAAAGTGATTTGCTCGACTTCTTTTTAAGCATGTCGCAGCGCGCATACGACCGTTACGTAATCGACACCAAACCGGAAGGAATGATTTTAATCGAGCCTTCACTGGTGAACAACTACGCGAAAGCTCCGGCGAAAGTTTATGCGATGCCGATTATTGCGTTGACGAAAAAGGAAGTCGGGAAGATGGTGATGTCCTCGGTCGTTGCGCTAGGCGCAATGGTCGCAATGTCCAAAGTCGTTGAAGAGGATTCGATCCGGAAAGCGGTTCTGAAAAATGCTCCAAAGGGTACCGAGCAGCTCAATCTCAAAGCATTGAGCATCGGTCTCGAGTGGGGCGAAAAGATGCTGAAAGAAGGACCGGTCTACGTTCCCTCGAACTAATAGAAGTGGGCTTTTCGGTCTATCTTGCAAGACAGTCTTCACAAACTGAATAGTAGTATTAAGAATCTGAGCGTTATATGAAGTCTGATTGATTCGTATAACGCTCACAATAAACAAAGGTGTTAATCAGGTATGGAACGTACGTTATGTATTATCAAACCCGACGCATTTGCGGGCAACCATGTCGGGGACATTCTCCACATTGTCGAGCGGGAGAATTTCAAGATTTTAGGGCTTCGGGCATTACAATTAACGCAAGCGCAAGCTGAAGCGTTTTACGCCGTTCATACCGAACGTCCGTTTTTCGGTTCGTTGGTGAAGTTCATGACTTCAGGTCCGGTAGTTGTTGTAGCTTTAGCGCGGGAAGAGGCGGTAACGCATTGGCGAAAAGTCATCGGCGCGACGAATCCAGCCAATGCTGAACCCGGCACAATTCGCAAGCTATTTGCATTATCGATGGAAGCGAATGCGGTACACGGCAGCGATTCGGTGGAAAACGGCATCATCGAAACCGATTTCTTTTTTAAAGATTTTGGATATTTTCAATAACTTCTCTTTCGTCGCAGGATCGATTGAAGAACAGATGTTTCCCAACCGAGACGTTGCTGTTTTTCTCGACAAATCAGTTCGCAAGATCGTTTGCGATTTCTTACTCAGGAGTAAATAGTAATGGCGGAATCACTGAAGGACATCCTGGGGGTTGTACCGGAAGTACAGACAGAAGAAGTGACACCGGGTACCTTGGGGAGGATCGGTGTAATCGGCGGCGGTTTGATGGGTCGCGGGATCGCTTGGACGGCGGCGGCAAAAGGAATCGACGTTGTATTGATCGAGCAGGACGACGAATCGCTCAAACGGAGTTTGAAAGCGTTAAGCGACGAACTCGATTTCGAGATTTCGCGCTGGGGAATGACGAATTCGGACAAACGGGCAATTCTCGCTCGCATAAAAGGAAATACCGACCTCGATGCGTTGGCGAACGAACATGTTGTCATCGAAGCAATTGTCGAGACGCTTGATGCCAAGAAATTGTTGTTTCGAAAGCTCGATGCGCTATTGCAAGGGGATGCAATAGTTGTTTCCAATACGTCGACTTTATCGCTGACGGAAATTGCTTCGGTCACACAACGCGCAGACCATTGTATCGGAATGCACTTCTTGAATCCGGTCGCAAAAATGCCGGTTGTCGAAATTGTTCGTGGTTTAAAAACCAGTCAGGAAACTTTCGCTTTCGTTCAGAAGTTTGCCCAACGATTAGGAAAGCAAGTTGTCGAAGTGTACGAGTCTCCCGGCTATGTAACCACCCGTGTCATTTTACCGATGCTCAACGAGGCGATGTACACTTTAATGGAAGGAGTTGCCTCGGCTGAAGGAATTGATACCGCACTTCGGCTTGGTTACGGTTTGAATATCGGTCCGTTGCAACTGGCCGACACCATCGGGCTCGACGAAGTATTAGTTTGGCTCGAACAATTGTTCCGCGATTTAGGCGATTTAAAGTACCGTCCCTGTCCGCTCTTGAAAAAGCTGGTGCGAGCAGGTAACTTAGGCAAGAAAACTGGACGAGGTTTCTTCGCTTACGACGAACATGGCCGCGTCCTAAGCAGTTGATTTTTGTAGCTCAGACAATCATGTCTGAGCATATCCAGTAGCTTGGACAATCTTGTCTGAGCATGTTGCGAGTGGTTGGATTCGATTGAACACAACTACTGACATCAGTCCTCTTTAATGTACTCCCGTGAGGGTACCAAGAGGCGATACGCGTTTCCGTTTTGAATGCGCATCGCCTCCGATGCGCATTTTGTTTTTATAAAAAGGAGACGGGTATGGCGGCAAACACCATTCTTGATGCCCAAGCGGTCGAACGCACAGTCCGGCGGCTCGCACACGAAGTCATCGAGAAAAATGCAAACTCGGGTGAAATTGCAATTGTTGGAATTCAAACCCGCGGCGTTCCACTGGCAAACCGATTGGCTAAACTCATCGGAGAAATCGAAGGGCGTCCAGTACCGCTCGGATACATCGACGTTACGCTGTTTCGCGACGACTATCGCACTACACTAAAAAGCGAAGTTCCACAGGGAAATTCGCTTTCTTTTTCAGTCAACGATAAAAACATTATCCTCGTCGACGATGTGTTGTTCACCGGACGGACGATTCGCGCTGCCATTGACGAGTTAATGAGCTTCGGTCGTCCGAAGCGCATTCAACTGCTGGTATTAGTCGATCGCGGCCATCGTCAGTTGCCGATTCGCGCCGATTATGTCGGGAAAAACCTTCCCACCAATGCTGACGACAAAGTAAAAGTCAAGATGTTGGAAGTCGATGGCATCGACGAAGTCGTCCTTAAGAAGCAGGAGGAGAACTAATATGGAAACGACTCCGCTTCCCACTGCAACCCCGGTCAGTCGCCATTTACTTGGCATTCGCGGGATGAGCCGACGCGATCTCTTCTTGTATCTCGACACCGCCCGCACCTTCCGCGAAGTGTTGGAACGTCCGGTTCGGAATTTGCCTACCTTGCGCGGCGTACAAGTCGTCAATTCCTTTTTTGAGAATTCGACTCGCACTCGTATCAGCTTTGAATTGGCTGAGAAGCGGTTAGGAGCTGACGTCTTGAATTTTGCCGCCGGTGGTAGCAGTGTATCAAAAGGCGAGACCCTGCTCGATACGATTCGTAATCTCGAAGCGATGAAAATCGATGCCGTCGTGATGCGCCATTCCGCCCCCGGAGCGCCATGGTTCCTCGCCGACCGGATCAACAGCGTGGTCATCAATGCCGGCGATGGCGCTCACGAACACCCCACTCAAGCGCTGCTCGACCTCTACACCTTACGGGAGAAGTTTCATGTCTTGGAAGGTTTGCGCGTAACGCTGGTCGGCGATATTTCCCATAGTCGCGTCGCTATGTCGAATCTCTTTGCCCTGCAGACCGCCGGTGCGATTCCCGCCGTTTGTGGTCCTAAGACGATGATACCGCGCGCTATTGAGGATTTGGGTATCATCGTGTATGACCGAATCGAAGAAGCGATTGAGAATAGCGATGCATTGAATATTCTACGGATCCAACACGAGCGGGCGGCGGGTGCGGCAATCCCGTCGATTCGTGAGTACCGCTTACATTACGGTGTGAACAAACGTCGTTTAGCGTTGGCGAAAAAACCGTTAACCATTATGCATCCAGGCCCCATCAACCGCGGGGTCGAAATCGATCACGATGTCGCCGATGGCGAACATAGCGTAATCTTGGAACAAGTCACCAATGGCGTCGCCGTACGGATGGCGATCCTCTTTTTACTCTGCCGGGGGATACAACATGTCTAACTTTGAATTCAGTTTACCGGGCAATTGGAAAAAAATCCCGGCGGACTCCCTGCTTCTTACGAATGCTCAAGTCGTTGATCCGTATCAATCCGATGCAACAGTGAAAAGTTCGGTGTATATCGAGCAGGGTAAAATCGCTGCAATTGGCGCTGATGCCGATGCTCGTTCTGCTGAGCATACCATTGATTTACAAGGCAAGTACTAGTCGCCCGGTTGGTTCGATTTGCACGTCCACCTCCGCAAACCGGGCTTTGAGCACAAAGAAGATGTCGAAACCGGTTTGAATGCGGCGATGGTCGGCGGTTTTACTGGAGTCGCCTGTATGCCGAATACCGATCCTGCCCTCGATAATGCCGGAATCGTGAAGTGGCTATTGGATAAGGCGGCCGGGCACCCCGTATTTCTTAGCGTCGTCGCGGCGGCAACGAAAGGACGCAAAGGAAAAGAGTTGACCGAATTAGTCGAACTTGCTCAGGTTGGCGTAAAAGCGGTATCCGACGACGGTTCGCCAGTCGTAAACAGCGGGGTCGTTCGCCGGATTATGGAGTACGGTGCTGGTTGCGGTATCAAGTTCTTTAGTCATGCCGAAGACCAAACCCTGATTGACAAAGGGGTGATGAACGAAGGGGTCTGGAGTACCACCCTCGGAATGAGTGGCATGCCCACCGTCGCGGAAGATGTGATGGTTGCCCGCGATTTACTACTGGCGGAGTATGTCAACTGTCCCGTTCATATTTGTCATCTATCTTCGAAGCGGAGTGTCGAGTTGTTGCGTGAGGCGCGCAGTCGTGGCGTGAAAGCAACCGCTGAGGCGACCCCGCACCATTTCGCGTTATCGCTTACAGATGCTGCCATCGAGTCGTTTTCCACCGATTTGAAAATGAATCCGCCCTTGCGTTCGGCACAGGATGTCTCAGCGATCCATGAAGGGTTGCGCGACGGTACAATCACTTGTATTGCCACCGATCACGCCCCCCATGCCCCGGAAGAGAAAGAAGTCGAATTCGATTACGCTCCGTTCGGAATTCTCGGATTAGAAACCTGTTTCGCAGTCGCAATCACCGAATTGGTGGAAACTGGTGTGATTACGCTTTCGCAGGCCATCGCAAAACTGACGAAGGGTCCACGCGAAGTTTTGGACTTACCATCGAATAGTATTCAGGTCAGCAATATCGCCGATTTAACGATTTTCGATCCGGGTCTTAGCTGGTCAGTCGATAAATTCGCAGTACAAAGCCGGAGCCGGAATACACCGTTCCATGGGAAGACATTAACTGGAAAACCGTTGGGTATTGTGAGTAAAGGCACATTATACCTATCAAACACATAATGCAAACTGGGTAGGATCTTTATTTGTCAATCTCCGCAAGCGTGGTTATAACTACTCGTTGTTGTTGTGGTTGATACTCATCGACCCGGTGCTGGCATTCATAGCACGCGTTTACAGAACAAAGCGAACGTTTACTACAAGAGTGATTTGACTAACGCTCGTGATGCCTGTCAGCGTGGATATCTGTCCACGCTCCGTAATACTTGTTACGGGCGAACTTTGAGTTCGCCCTTGTCTTTGCGAGGTAGGCTGACCGTAACCTTTTTTATCCGTAGTGACGTGGCAATATCATTACCAAAAAGTGGTTTTTACTTGGGTTAACCACACCCTCCCGAATTGTTAATCAAACAATCCTGTCTGAGAAAAACAATCGAATGATAAAACAGCAACATTACGAGAATTCGAAACCGTATGTCTAAGCTAAAATCACCAAATGCCATTGACTGGTCGCTGCTCAAGCGACTGCTCCCATTCGCCAAACCTTACAAATGGGGGTTTGCAATGGGCGTATTCTGTATGCTCACAGGTACGGCATTGGAGTTAGTAGGCCCATTGCTCACCCGGAAAGCCATCGACGAGGCGATTCCTAATCGCGATTTTGCTCAATTGAAATGGTTAGTCATCGGTTACTTTGTTTTTACATCCATCGGTTATTTACTGCGGTATGCCGAAGGACAAATCTCTGGCGGGTACGGACAACGCATCGTGTGGGATATTCGCAAAAAAGTCTTTACCCACTTCCAAAATCACTCATTGGCGTTTTTCGACCGCAATCCCGTAGGGAAACTCATGACCCGGGTAACTTCCGATGTTGCGGCGATGGCGGAGCTATTTCACGCTGGGCTGGTCGGTCTGGCTGGCGATATCCTGCTATTGGTCGGCATCCTCATCGTCTTGTTTTTCGTCGATTGGCGGTTAGCACTCGTTACGCTTACGATTGGACCGGTCCTAATTGCGTCGTCGCTCGTATTTCGTAAACATGTCCGCGAATCGATGCGGCGAATGCGCACTGAAATCACGAACACAAATACTTACCTACAGGAATCGGTTACCGGCAGCAAAGTGGTCAAGCTTTTTCGCCGAGAAAAGGTGAATGCCAAGCAATTCAGTGTCATATCGACTGATCTGAAAAAAGCCCAACTCCAAACGATTTTCTTTTTCGCAGTATTCTTTCCCATCGTCGATATATTAGCCACTGCGGCGATTGCCGGAACCCTTTTAACTGGTGGTTACCGTATCCTTTACGGCGGGCTCTCCATCGGTTCGCTCGTTGCCTTTTTGCAATACGGTGAACGGTTTTTTCGCCCGATTCGCGATTTAACTGAAAAATTTAACACCTTACTTTCAGCGATTACTGGTGCTGAGCGTGTCTTCGGTGTTTTGGACGAACCGCTCGACATTGTCTCCCCTGCCAATCCTCAACCGGTAACTCGACTCTCCGGCGCAATTGAATTTGAGCGGGTTTCCTTTGCTTATGT
>JAOTSC010000118.1 GCA_030247525.1 bacterium
AGTCAATAGTGTCAAAGGATTACTCACAAAAGGAAACTTGCGAAAAAGTAGCGAAAAGGAAGCGAACAAACAAAAGCGGTCTTGTTGGTTTCATACCCAAAATAAAATACGAGCATTCTCTGAGAGATTCTTTACTACTAACTCTTCTACTTTGACAAACAACAAGATGGCGTCTTTCACCACTGATTGAATTACGATAGAGATATCAGAATTGTTGCGGACATTTGACAATCGCTTGATTCTAAGTGCAAAAAAGAAAGTAAGTTAGATTTATCGCCTGAGAATCAAATGGATGAATGTGACAGGAATTCTCGCTCACTCATCCTTTTCGACTGGCGATTTTGTTAAGTAGGAAATACTTTGCAGAGAATACTATGAAAACAAGAATGATCTTTGCTGGACTTGTATTTGTTATAGCAAGCATCGCTTTAGCAGAAACTGAAGTAGACGATCACACGATTAGTTCGGAAGGGTTGTTTGAACAAAGTTCGGTTTGGTTGGATCCTGGAATGACATATACGATGCGATTCCATGGTACAGCCGGAATTGATGCTACTACCCAGATCAAAGAGCCAAACAGCACGGTGGTCATTTAAATGAGTCACGTATTACTCCCGATGAACTTACTTTCACTGTGAATGTATCTGGATATCATAGTTGGAAATCGGTTTATGTTTCTGGTGATAGAACTTTGCATATCACCATCTTTAAACCTTGAGTTGTAGATGACGTTCCGTTATTTATCATTGTTAACGACATTTTTTATTTTCGCCACTATCTGCTGGTCGTCGATTAGAAGAGTGCCGGATGATTATCCAACAATTTCTTCAGCGATTTCTAACTGCGATCGTGGTGATACGATTATTCTCGGGCTCGGAACATACACCGAGCCCATCACTTTATCCTCGTCTATCACTATCGCATCACTATATTTGTTATCTCATGATTCAACTGCAATTCACCAAACCAATTGGCAAGCAAGCAATAATCGAGTTATCACGGCACAAAATTGCACTTTACGAGTTGCTGGATTAAAATTCACGCCTATCATACCTTCATATAACTCAGGTGTTATGATTGCCACAAATTCTTACGTTGCTTTTGATAACTGTCGAATCGAAAATGTATTCGACTCGATCCAAGGAGTTCCGAGAGGTTTAATCTATACGTCAGATGTTGATTCTAAACTATCGATTGATAAAACTGTATTTCAGCATGATAACATCGGAAACGTTCACTCAATTTATGCGCGTGGAAAACTAACTGTTACGCGTAGTTCTTTTTTCAACCGAGAACAAAGCCGCGATGCGGATTTTGCGATATTTGCTCGCGACAGTTTGTTTATCGAGAATTGCCTATTTGACCACCGTGGTCCAGGATTATCGATTGGTAATAATTTTGTCGTCTCAAACTCGGTGTTTCGTCGATTGGGCTGTTATGCTATCGAACCAGCCTCAGCTCGGATGACATACGGGTTATTCACGAATTGCCAATTTGACTCGTTGATTGCTGACGACTCCTACCAAATAATCTCTCTTAGTGCGAATCAGGCATTGGTAGAATTTCGCGATTGTGAATTTAATGGCACTAATGAAAACACTGGCGGTTTTGCAATGTTTCGATGTGCATCACCGGTGTTCTTCAAGCGCTGTAAAATTCAATCGATTAGCGGTGTATCAGTTCTGATACGAGGTAATAATGTTCATGTAGACTCATGCATCTTTTCGAACAATCTATCACCATTGTTTTCAAAAAATAGCGCAGAGGCAAACGTACTTTCCATTACAAACACAGATTACTACAATAATTCAACATTTGATACAACACCGATGGGTTCTTCCCGGATTGATACGGCGAATGCAATCAATTGTTATTGGGGACATGCAAGTGGCCCTCACCATGTTCTAAATCCTGATGGAGCTGGAATGAATTTGAACAATTATGTCAACCCTTTCCCCTTCCGGACAACGCCAGTCTTTCCGGAAAATGGGATTGGCGAGCCGGGCAATGTAACCTACTCCCTGCCAAATTCGATTGAGTTGTTACCCGCCTATCCGAATCCGTTCAATTCATCCGTAACAATACGTTTCCGGCTACCCCAGCCAGGCGATGCGACTGTCGCCATCTACGATCTCACCGGACGGGAAGTCGCAACCTTGTATCGCGGCAACCTGCCCGTAGCTACGCCGCAAAGAATTCTGTGGCAACCCCAGCAACTCGCTTCCGGCACTTTCTTTGTACAACTGCAAAGCGGTTCCGAGGTTTCCGTAAAACGGATCAACTACCTCAGATAGATTTTCATCTCATAATTCTCTGATTGCCAACGACTTGTATAGATGACTCGTACCTCTTCCGACTAGCGAGGAGATAATATCACATACTATGGAAGTAACCATGCAATCAATACAATCCAATTGCCTAACCAATTCAAATCTGGTTTCCCGCCGGAACCTTCCTCTATTCCCATTCTTAGGGTTGATGTTTCTGTTATTGTTGCAACATTCGTTGGCTTTCGGTCAACCGGCAACGGCAAGTCTTGTCCAAGGCCATGTTCGGGACGGTACCACCAATGAACCAATTCCCGGGGCAAGTGTATCGGTGGTGGGGACGTCCGATGGAGTTCGTACCGATATCGAAGGACATTTCCGGTTCAGCAGCCTTGCTACCGGGATGTACCGGATACAGGCATCGAGCGTCGGTTATAAACCGCTGATTAAGTCGGACATTGTCGTTGCGCCCGGGAAGCAGACTGAAGTCGTTTTTCTGTTAACTCCAACTTCCGTTGAGTTAAGCGAAGTGGTGGTAACGCCATCCTACTTTGAAGAAAATCCAGCTACTCCGGTTAGTTCTCAGACGTTATCCAATGAGGAAATTCGTCGCGCTCCGGGTGGAAACGAAGATGTTGTCCGGGCAATCGCCGTATTGCCGGGTGTCGCCCAAACATCGGCGGGGCGGAACGATTTGATTGTCCGCGGCGGCGCGCCATCGGAGAATCTGTATGTCGTCGATGGCCATGAAGTACCCAACATCAATCATTTTGGTACGCAAGGGGCTTCGGGCGGACCGCTCAGTTTTGTGAATCTTGATTTTGTCCGGGATGTGACATTTTCCACCGGGGGATTTGGTGTTAAGTATGGCGACCGGCTCTCGTCGGTTACCGATATCAACATGAAAGAGGGACGGTCGGACCGGATCGGTGGAAAAGCCACGTTAGCCGCATCGCAGTTTGGTTTCAATCTGGAAGGACCAGTTAATCGAAATAGCTCTTTTCTTTTTTCGGCTCGCCGCAGTTATCTCGATTTTGTTTTCAAAGCTGCCGGGTTCGGTTTTGTACCAGAGTATTGGGATTTTCTTGGCAAGTACATCTATCGGCCCAATGCTAAGAATGAGATCTCAGTGATAAATATCGGCGCTCTGGATAAAGTTCGTTTCTTTAACGACACCGATGACCAACGTTACAACAATTCGCAGGTGTTAGGGAGTTCCCAGAACCAATACTTTTCCGGCGTTTTGTGGCAACATGTCATGAAAGAAGGGGTTTGGAACAACGCCCTCACCCGCACCTATGTCGATTATGATTTTCTTCAGACCGATTCGTTGTTACAACCCATTTTCACCAGTCAATCGAAGGAAGGGGAAACCGGACTTCGCAGCGATGTACTGCGCCGAATTTCACCTACGACAACGATTTCTGCCGGCATCCAAGGGAAAACAGTGTTAACCGATGGAGCACTTGTTTTGCGTGGATTACAGACCTCTTTTGGCGATTCCTTGCGACTTACTCAAACGGATTGGCGAGACCGGGCTTTTAAGTCGTCGGCCTATTTCCAGTTGTCGCACAATATGATGAAACAAATGACTGCTTCGTTAGGCGGACGGCTTGATTACTTCGACCAGATTCGCACCAAAACCGCCGTAAGTCCCCGGCTATCGCTCACCTATTCCTTAAGCGAACAGAGTTCAGTGACACTGAGTGGCGGTGTGTATCGGCAGGCGCCATCCTATGTGTGGATTGCCTCCAATCCGGCGAATCGCGACCTCGCGTTCCTGCGGGCTGATCAGGTGGTGTTGGGGTATGAGAAGCGGTTGCGTCCGGATACCCGGATTCGGATCGAAGGGTATTTGAAAAAGTATCGGGACTATCCGGCAAGTTTAGATCGCAGCTACCTCGTATTAGCCAACACTGGCGCCGGCTTTGGTGGCTCCCGCGAAGGATTTTCCTCGTTTGGATTAGACCGGTTGTCCAGTGTCGGCACCGGCATCTCGCGCGGGGTTGAACTCCTGATTCAGAAACGATTATCGGAAATCCGGAGTTATGGTATTGCAAGCTTCACATTTGGTCGCACCGACTTTACCGGAATCGATGGAAAGAAGCGTCCCGGCTCGTATGATCAGCGTATGATTATGAACATTAGCGGGGGATATGTCCCGAATGCGAAATGGGAATTTAGTGGAAAGTTCCGTTATGGTACCGGTGCGCCGTATACCCCCTACGATAACGTGGGCAAACAATCCGCTGCCAGTTACAACACCAAACGAATTCCCGATTTTCATTCGATTGATCTACGAGTCGACCGTCGTTGGAATCGTTCCGGTTGGACATTGGTTACCTACCTTGATATTCAGAATGCCTACAATCACCAGAATGTTAGCAGTTACAACTGGAACGAACGGGAACAAAAAGTCGAGGAAAATACCGACATCGGCATCTTGCCGTCAATCGGGATTAGCGCCGAGTTTTAGAATTCCTCAGTACCGATGTTATTTGCCGAATGGATTGGTTTCGTACCATCAATAACCTGAGGAGAAAGGATATATCGATGGAGAAGAAAATTGGAATATTAGGTTCCGGCATTGTAGGGAAAACACTCGCGGCAGGATTTGCTAAACATGGTTATGAGGTCATGATTGGGTCAGATACTCCAGCAAAACGCGAAGAACTTACCCGCGAAATGCCCGCACCAGTTCAGGTAGGTAGTTTGACCGAAACCGCGGCGTTTGGCGAAATTCTTGTGTTGGCGGTAAAGGGGTTTTCGGCAGTCGCTACGTTACAGAAAGCAGGACTCGCTAATCTCAAAGGGAAGACGATTCTCGATACGACGAATCCGATTCTCGAAACGGGGCCGGTAAATGGTGTATTGCAATACTTCACAGCTCAAAACGAGTCGCTGATGGAACGATTTCAGGCGGCAGCGCCGGAAGCGAATTTCGTGAAGTGCTTTAGTTGCGTCGGCGCTTATCTAATGGTTGACCCGCAAATTGGCGGTACAAAACCGACGATGTTTATTTGTGGTAACAACGACACCGCAAAAGAAACAACCAAATCAATTCTTGACGAGTTTGGCTGGGAATATGAAGATTGCGGAACGGTGGAGGCAGCGCGGGCAATCGAGCCGTTGGCGATGTTGTGGTGTATCCCCGGATTTCGCGAAAACCGCTGGATGCACGCATTCAAATTGTTGAAGTAGCTATGTCGAGGGTGATTGAATCACCCTCGTACCTTTTCATCGAACAGATATACCGATATTACTGATTGGTTTGATTCTCTGATACATTTTTGAAGATCTCTTCGGCATATTCCGGATACAGTTTTATGATGCATTCGGGGCACACACTGTGGCTAAACTCTGCTACAGTGTGGTGCGAAATGTATTCTTCAACCTGAGTCCAGTATCCTCGGTCATCGCGAATTTTTTTACAACTTGAACAAATTGGAATTAATCCACTCAACTGCTTGATGTTTTGTAACGCCGCTTGTAGTTCTCGAATCGTATTCTCCTGCTCGATTCGTACAGCATTCATCGCAATATCCGATTTTCTCAGGCGGTGCCACAGCATCGCTAAACCGGTTTGCGCGATACCCCAAAAAATGAGATGCCCAAAAATATCGGCCGTACGTTTTTTTTGTTCCACATCGTATAACGGTAACATCGGGACAGCAACGCTAATACCGCCACGCACCTCACCCATTTTGTAACCTTGCTTGGCATGACAATCAAGGCAACTCTGTTCGACATACAGGGGACGCATTAAGCGCATGTACTCTTTTTCTGAAATCATCTCTACTGAAGAGTACTCTTTTTCACCCTTTTCAAACAATGACAACGCTATGCTCTCCCAAGCATCGGCCTTGTTCTCGGGGCGTATTGGGCGGAGTGATGTGATATGACTGTAAATACCGAAGTTGTGTTGGGCAATTTCATGCACTTGTCGAGTCATATAAGCGGGATTGACCAATGTAAGTGGTTTTCCCGTGGGTGTTGTAACATCGCGTTCGGGAATATCGGACAAATATGGATTGGGTGGGGTTTTCTCACTATTTTTAACATATACACCGCCATTCATCGCATTCCAGCGGCGATAGATGACATCTTTCTCATAGGCGATTCGGGCAGATGTCCTGGCTAATTCGATAGAACTGATGTGGATAACATGACTTCTCCACAAATATGAGATCGTAAGTGCAAGAAAAAGGCTAATCGAAAGTAGCGTGAACATTCGATCAGCACGCAATGTTGGTTTCAAGTTGATTTGCAAGGCTCCACACTCCGAAACGTAAATAATTCTATGAACATCAGTTTCGTAAAGTCGCATCTGCCGGTTGTGTCACAACATGAAGTTATCTTCTTTGGAAGTCTTCGTAACTTTCGGATGTTGTGTTTATCTTATGATGAAAGGAAGGTACTAAGGATTCTTTTATGAAACAAAGACCACCGCACGATATCGGAAAGATTATATCTATCTTCAAAGACAACATCGGATGGTCTATAAAGCAAATAGAATTTTTATTTAAATATTGCTAAGAGTGATTCATCGCGATGAAGAATCTACCCCTTGTGATCGCATTTCATCGATGAGAATTTCCGGTGCGGAGAAAGAGTATCAATGAATCTACTGCTATTCGCCTGCTGTGTGTTTTCCGAGTCAACGGAGTTAGAAGCGTTGCTGATGGCTGAGAGCATCCGCACGTTCGGCGGCCTCTATGCCAACGCACCCATCTGGTGGATGATTCCCGCTGATGACGTCCACTACCAACCGAAGGATCTAGCGCGGATCGATTCGTTTCGAATTACGATTCACCGATTCCCCCTCGATGTGACAGTCCGAAAACTCCCCTTTGCAGCAAAAACGGTTGCCGCGGGTCATGCCGAGGCGGCAGCGGCAAACCAATGCGAAACATTGGTTTGGTTAGATTGCGATGTTTTACTCTTACAATCGCCCGATCCGCTACAACTCCCCAGCAAGAAAGTACTCGGATGTCGTCCCGTCGATTTAGCCAATATATCTGCGCTTGCGAATGAACCGCTCCCGCTATATTGGTCGATCATTTATCAAGCTTGTGGTAGTGAGGTTGTTCCCCATCAAGTGAGTTTGATTTCCAGTATCGACCGGCAATCGATTCTCCCCCATTGGAATGCCGGTTGCATCGCGGCTCGACCAGAGAGAAAATTGCTGCAAACCTGGAGTAGAAATTTTCTGGCGATTCATCCGATGGAACAATTGCAAGAGTTTTACCGGCATGATCGTAGATATGCGATATTTGCTCATCAAGCAATTCTCGCTGGCACAATTCTGGCAATGACAACTGCTGAGGAACGAATAGCACTACCCAATGATGTGAATTTTCCGCTTCATCTGTGGGAGCGGATTGATCAAACAATGCGAATTCCCAAGCTCGATGAGTTTGTTATGGTGCGCTACGACAACTTAGCGACAACAAGCGATTGGATCGATTCGTATCCGATGAGTGATACATTACGCATCTGGTGTAAAACTCATTTTCCGGTCGTAAAGCCGTAGTATTTTGTACGATTATACGCTAAGCTTTCCTATCTTGTTACCGTTCAGACACGTATTCTTATATGGAACCGAATATTATGTTTTGCCGAGCATCGGCAGCTAACCCGGAGATTTCCCATGCGGACGATCTACATCATCTTGCTTATCACGATCCTCACCGGATTCGTATTGGCAAAAGAGAAAGTGTCGGTACCAGTCGATACCTCGAAAGCAACCGAAGCTGTGACACCTGTTCCTACGATTGAGAGTGCTCCGGTAAAACTGTCCGCCCCGGCTCCAGAGAAGGTGAAGCAATCGGTTACGATTTCGCCAACACCAGTCGAGAAACCGATACAGCCTGCGGATCAGGTAATCACACCCCGTCCCATCACAACCCCCACACCGGGAAATGCAACGACGATTTCACCGGAACGCGGTACCAAGATTGCTACACCGACGACACCGGATGCCGCAATTAAAGAGTCGCAAAAAGAGGTCAAGCAAACGAAGCAAAAAGTGTCAGTTCCCGACAAGAGTGGTAACGCAACGGGTAACTCCGGAACTACGAGGTACTCCGGCTCCCGACACATGCGGGGTAGTTCTTACACAATTGTAAACTATTCGGAAACGCTCGTGCTCGATTCGATGGATTATGCGCTGCGCGGCATCGATAAGTTCATCCTTAATGTGCCGGCATATACCCCGAATGCTGGCGATTCTATCCTATTCCGAGAAGAAATCGAAACCTCACTCTACACAAATGGGATAGATTTCATTCGATTCCCCACCAATTGGGAAAAGGAAACGACCCCACGGCTTACAATTCTAGTCGACAAAATTATGGGATTCTCGAACAGCAGTGACTCGATCATGCAGATTCGGATTGAAGTGAATCAAGATGTCCGGCCGATTGTGGAAGGTTCACTTTTAAGTGATAAAACATTGGTCGATGTTCCGATTTGGCATATCGAAAGCTATCTGTTGGTCAGCCGGTTCGATGCATATAACGACATCCAAAATCGTGTACTTGCGTCGCTTCAGGTATTCATCGCTCGTTACAAAGCGGCGAACGATTCACGAGTTGATTTCAAATGGCTACCGCGGTAGTATATTCCTGCAGGTGCACCCTACACTCAACTGCGACAACCTGATAATCTCTTTAGAAATAGTTTAACCCCCGAAACGGTGTTCCGGGGGTTTTCATACAATTGCAGATACTTATCAGTTAATCAGTGCGAGCACTTCTCCGACTAACTTCTCGATTCCTTTTTCCACATCGCTGATACGGGGACCAAGCATCCAAGCCGGTGTCGTGACAATTTTATTCGCCCGGTCGACCACAAAGTCGGTAACACTGCAACTTAAATGACGGGACTTGAGCGCTTCGATATCGCGCGCAGTATTGGTGTCGGTACCAATGGTCATGGCTGGGTGGATGTCCGACTTCTCAAATATTTTTGCTACCACCATCGGTGCAATACACATCGCGCCAATCGGCTTTTTCTGTTCGTGCATCCGTTTTGCCAACTCGGCGATTTTGGCATCGACTGTGCCGTTTGTCCCCTCAAAGGCATAGGAAGAGATATTTTTCGCCGCGCCAAAACCGCCGACCATGATGACGGCGTCAAGCGAATCAGCGATCATCGGATCGACGTCGCGGATTTTTCCCCGGGCAATGCGCGCCGCTTCCACCAATACGTTACGGGTTTCCCCTTTCGCTTCTTCGCCTGTCAGATGATTTACAACATGCGCTTGCGGTTTATCAGGCGCCATCGCAACCACTTCAACGCTTGCTCGGTCGAGCACTAACATCGTTATCACTGCTTCATGTATCTCAGCGCCATCGAGATAGCCGCATCCGGCTAATACAACTCCCACTTTTTTTGTCATTACTTCCTCCCAATTGGTCAACAATGGAAAAGTACCAATATTTTTTCTTGGCTCACAAGTTTGATTTGTTTTCTTCAGAAATTCGAATTCGGCCCACCAGCACCTTGTCAACTCGCGGCCCATCCATATCGACCACTTCAACCCGCAGAGTTTCCCATTCAAAAAAATCGCCGGCGGTCGGGATGCGGGAGAGGTGGTTCACAATGAAGCCGCCGAGCGTCTGGTAGCGTTGTCCTTCCTCATTGGGGAGTTCTACAATTTGAAACATCTCCTTGAATTCGTCAATATCGATCATCCCTTCCACCAGCCACGAACCATCGGCACGCTGTACTGCCACCTTCGGCGCGGGATCGAATGGCGTTGGGATCGCGCCGACAACCGCTTCGAGAACATCATTAATGGTGAGCAGCCCGCGTAAAGTCCCGTGTTCGTTGATCACGAGCGCGATATGCTCTTTCGCCCGTTTGAATTCCCGTAGTGCGTGAAGCGCTGACGCGTTTTCCGGAATGACTACCGCTTTATGAATCAAGTGCTCAAGCTTTACCGGTTCCGAGCGCTGTCGTTTGGAAAAATATTCTTTCGCATGCAGTACACCGACGATTGCGTCCAAATCGCCGCGTGCTACCGGAAAGCGGGTGTGAGCACTGGCAGCCAGTTGCCGTCGCAATTCTTCTTCGGAATGATTCAAGTCCAACCACTCCATCCGGTTACGCGGAGTCATGAGCGCTGCTGCGCGGGTATTCGCTAATTCGAGTACCCCCTCGAACATTTCCCGTTCATCCTGTTCAAAGACACCGCCTTCGGTGCCTTGTTCAACCAGTACTTTGATTTCTTCTTCGGAGATAACATTGTCCGGTGCTGGTTTAAGCCGCATCATCTTCATGATGCCGTCGCTTGAGGCGCTGAGAAATCGTACCGCCGGATAGGAGAGTAAAAGCAGCCAACGTAACGGTCGAACAAACAACAAAGTGACTCGCTCGGGATTACGTAA
>JAOTSC010000119.1 GCA_030247525.1 bacterium
AGCCAATGTTGAATCCAGCAGGCGTTGTTATCGATTCGTCTGACCGCGAGCAAAGTTTTTCTTGTCTAACAAAATCCGGTGAGAATTACTATGTTGGCTATATTCAACTTGACGATGAGAACAATCCGTACTACTCGGTAAAAGTTGCAGAAGTAAGTTTATCCGGTCAAGTGCTCTGGCGCCGAACACTCGCCGATAGCGCTCGTAATCAAGCCACCGGAGACCGACAGAGATTGCGGCTATCTCCCTCATCCGGTGGCGGTGTCATTGCCTACTGGCAGGAGTATCGCTCCGATTCCAATAATGGCGCACAGATTTACGCACAGAAGATCGATTCGTTGGGGAATGCGCTCTGGACGAATGGTGGTGTTAGAGTAGGAGCAAGTTTACAGGATCAAGCTTATGCCGACGCGATCCAATCGGGTAACCACTACTGGTTCGTCTGGAAAGATGTTCGCGATGGTGGGATCGCTCAAATCTATTGCCAACGGGTATCCGAATCGGGAACTTTGCTGTGGCAAGGTGGGCACCGTGTTTTCACCGATCCGTATGTTCAGATAGATCCAAAAGTTGTTGCCGGTCGCAACGGCACGGTCTATTTGTTTTGGACTCAGTATTTCTATAACTCTGAACTAGAAGATTCACGTAAATTTCCGATTGGAGTTCATCTCGACGAAAACGGTCTCAATGCCGATTCTCTCACATGGAATGGGACAAATGGTATTGGAGTTTTGTCCTCTTATAAAGGTTCGATTGCCAGTGCAGTTCCCGATGGATATGGTGGAGCCATCATTGGTATTAGTCGATTACGTACGCACTTTGAAGAAAATCTGGTAGTTGCGGTACAACGGATCTACGACCGCACCTGTGTCGATGTACAAGAGCAGGTTTCGGAAGCACTGCCCAACGAATACACCTTGGAACAGAATTTTCCGAATCCATTTAATGGGGAAACCAAGTTCCGGTTTACGTTGCCGGTATCCGGTGTCGTGAAAGTAACCATCTTCGATGTAATGGGGCGTGAAGTTGTAATGCCGATTCATCGACAATTACAGGCGGGTACGTTCGATGTCCGTTGGAACGGAAAGAGTAATACCGGAACGAAAGTCGGTTCCGGGGTGTATTTCTATCGCATCGAAGCCGGTAAATATATTTCCACCCGGAAGATGGTGATGGTGCAGTGAGGAATGAGATTACCTTCGGTGAGCCCTTCGGGGTTGCCACGTCACTTCGCTTCGGCTGTGCTTCGCACGATCCGGAGCTTCGTTCCTCGCAAAGACAGTGGGCGGACACGATGGTCCGCCCCTACCCAGTGTCGATGATGCATTTTGAACAAACAACAGGAGGATGCCATGATTGCCCACATACGCTTTTCAAAACTCCTCATGGTAACATTTTCGATGTTACTATTCTCGACCATTGCCGGTGCGCAATACCAGCAAAACCAACTCCGATATCCCGGCGATTCGCTCGGACTCACGATCCGCGGAGGGAGCAATCTTGCGTGGACCCGGCAAATATCTACCGGAAGCGATGGTATTAGTTACATCGCATGGGGCGAATATGGTGATTATGATTATCGAGTACGTGGTGCCGCTTTCGATTCGTTAGGCAATCACCTCTGGACCAGAACCATCAACAATTGTATTGGTGATCAGGACGATCCCGTTGTGTTAGCCGTTCCCGGCGGATGTATTGTCGCATGGATCGATTACCGGGACGACGTATTAGGTGGCGCAGTCTATGCTCAAAAACTCTCACCTACCGGCATCACGCAATGGCACTCGCTTGGCGATACAATTGTCGGTGTTCGGATTGCAGCGACTCCGGAACAACAGCTTAATATCAAAATGATTTCCGATGGCGGCGATGGCGCGATTCTGGTTTGGGAGGATCAACGGCGTGGCTTGAGTTATGATCTATGGGGAACCCGGATTCTCGGTAATGGACAAACTGCTCCCGGTTTTCGGGCGAATGGTACACCAATTGCCGTTGCGGCGGCAAGTCAACCGTACAATAGCGATTACTCCATTTGCACCGATGGACGCGGCGGCGCTTGGGTCACTTGGGTTGATAACCGCCAATCGGGTGATCCCGATATCTATTTTCAACGACTTCGTGCGAATGGAACATTACTCGTCGATTCTACTGGATTTCAGCTTATTGGAGCAACCGGCGAGCAGGCAAAGATACGAACAGTGGAAGATGGTCGAGGTGGAGCGTTCCTTGTTTGGTACAACAATATATCGCTCGAGGAAAATTCTGAATTATATATGCAGCGGATCGATTCGAGTGGTACACCCCGTTGGAATCCCGGTGTTGCTGGCGTGCCCTTAATCAATGTCGCTGGTTGCCAAACCAATCCCCGGATAATTGCATCGGGAATAGATACCTGCATTGTCGCGTGGGAAGATTTTCGTACTGATCCTGCTGCCAATTCGAATGAAGATATTTACATCAATCGTGTCACCGGTGCCAACACTTTGGTGAAGTTGTGGGGAGAAACTGGCTTACCAGTCTGTGTCAACAGTTACCATCAACGGGAAATGCGGATGATCTCCGATGGTTCCCGTGGCGCAGTTCTGTTCTGGGAAGATGAGCGAAATTACTCATCACCTGAACAAGACTTTTTTGCCCAGCGAGTTAATAGTAATGGAGAGATTGGTTGGGGAGAGAATGGTATTCCCGTTGCATTCGGATTTGGAGGACAACGTCAACCAATGGGGTCAATGGTCCGGCAACGAGTATTCTTCGCATGGGAAGACTCCAGGAATGGATCATTACCAATATATCGAACGATGTTGAATTCATCGGGAAGTCCGGCGAACAATTTCCCAATCGGAGGTATCGAGACTGTCCCCGACATTTCTTGGAATTGCTATGATATTTCTATCCTCTCGAACGAACCGGGGCGGTTTATTACATCATGGGTCGACCAGAGAAGGATGCCGCTTGGAAGTCGGGTTTATTACTCAGTCAACAACGCGATAACAGGAGCGCCGATTGGTTGTGCACTCAATGGAAATCCTATTACACTTGACACCACAAATCGCGTAAGTCAATCAGGCGGTTGGGATGAAAACCCACCGATATTAGTTGCTACCCCTGACCTTGGTGCGATTTCTGTTTTCATAAAGAGAAATGGTGATGATCAATATATACGATATATATGGGGACAGAAGATTTCCCGGAATGGCGAACGGATGTGGGGTAACTTCGGTTCCCAGATTTCATCGTCACATATTAATCCCAATAATCTTTGTGGCGTACCCGATGGTAACTCCGGCGCGCTGATTTGTTTTACTACAGTAGATACAACCACTCCATTTTATTACAATCGGGTTCGGGTCCAGCATATCCTGTACAATGGAGAACCACAACTGCATCCCGATGGGTTGGTAATCGATTCGGCTGATTGTGAGCAGTCTTTTTCCTACATAACAAAATCCGGTGGGAATTACTACCTCGGTTACCTCGAATTGTATGACGAAATCAATTTTTTCTACTCAGTCAAAGTTGCAAAGATCGATCTCTACGGCCAAGTTCTCTGGCGTCGAACCATCGCCGATAGCGCTCGAAACACTTCTAATGGTAATCGGCAACACTTGCGATTAACTCCAGCTTCCGATGGTGGCGTCGTTGCCTATTGGCAAGAGTATTGTACCGACTCCAATGATGGTGGACAAATTTTTGCCCAACGACTCAACTCAAATGGGATTGCCCAGTGGGATAATGGAGGTATTCGGGTTGGTTTTGGAACGGAAGACCAATCGGCTAGTCGCGCAGTTCAATCCGGCAATAACTTTTGGTTCGTCTGGCGGGATGTACGCAATGGTGGGAACGCTCAAGCTTATCTACAAAGAGTTTCGGAAGATGGTTCGCTCGCGAATCCATCGGGAATCCAAATCTATCCATCTTCTAACTATCAAACTGATCCCAACATCTGTGCGGGAAGTAACGGTTCGGTGTTTGTCAGTTGGAGACAATACGGTATTCGAGCGGATTCCGGCGCAACTACCAATACTTTAGCGAAACACTTCAATGCCAATCTCCAAAATGCCGATCCAGTTACTTGGAACCAACCCAATGGAATCGGGGTAGTAACAAGGTATTTTAGTGGTGAGAATACCTTAGTGTCCGATGGGATGGGTGGTGCACTTATTGGAATAAACCGATTCCGACTGCATAAAGAAGAGAACTTGGTCGTCTCGGTACAACGGATCTACGACCGCGCCTGTGTCGATGTCCAAGAACAGGTTTCGGAAGCGTTGCCCAACGAATACACCTTGGAACAGAATTTTCCCAATCCATTCAATGGGGAAACCAAGTTCCGATTTACGTTACCGGTATCCGGTGTAGTGAAAGTTACTATCTTCGATGTAATGGGAAGAGAGGTCGTCACGGCGATTCATCGTCAATTGCAGGCGGGCACCTTTGATGTACGTTGGAATGGGAAGAGTAATACCGGAATGAAAGTCGGTTCCGGGGTATACTTCTATCGCATCGAAGCCGGGATATTTGTATCCACCAAAAAGATGGTGATGGTGCAGTAAGATTGCCACGTCACTTCGCTTCGGCTGTGCTTCGCACGATCCGGAGCTTCGTTCCTCGCAAAGACAGTGGGAGGGCGTGGGAGCCCTCCCCTCCCCATCACCAATAACCCATTGCCCAATACCCAACACCTAACACCCAACACCCAATTTGCCCCCTGCCGGGAAAAACGGTTATCTTAGTTAACCTGTAAAGAAATACTCCGCGTTGAACGCCGTTTTCATTCCTTGCCATTTACCGGAAATCGTCCGCTCACGCGATACATTCGCCATAACCCAGAGATTCTCTAAAGGAGACCGCATGCCTACGAAGATTGCACCGTTCCGCGCTGTCATTTACAACACGAACAAAGTGGGCGATCTTGCCAAAGTTGTCACCCAGCCTTACGATAAAATCGGACCCGACCTCCGCGCCGAGTACTGTAATCGTTCCCCGTACAACCTTGCCCGTGTCATCAAGCCGGTCAACGATCCCGCGCTTCCGCCGGACAACGGTTATAAAACCGCCGGCGACTTATTCAAGAAATGGTTCGACGAAGGGGTATTGATTCGTCGTCCGCAACCGGCGCTTTACGCATACGATCAAGAATATGACGTCGATGGAACAACCTATGTGCGGCACGGCTTTGTCGGTCTGCTCGACCTCGACGCTGGGAAAGATTTGGTGAAGGCACACGAAAAGACACTTGCCGGGCCGAAAGCCGACCGGTTGAAGCTGATGCGCGCCGACGAAGCAAACGAAGGGCATATCTTCATGCTCTATAGCGATCCGACGCTTACGATCTCGGATTTTGTAGCAAAGGGTCGCACCGGCACTCCGCTGCTGGAAACCAAAGACGATTTCGGTTGTACCCACCGGGTTTGGGAAATCACTGATAGTGCGATTCTCAGCGGTATTGCGAAGGGAATCGAAGACAAATTGCTCTTTATCGCTGATGGTCATCACCGCTTTGAGACGGCGCAGAATTACCTCGCGGAATGCAAGGAAAAAGGTTGGAAACCGTTGGGCGTGGAATCGTTTACCCATCGGATGATGACGTTTATCAACCTCGACGAACCGGGTCTCACGATTTTACCGACTCACCGGATGGTACGCGATCTCCCGACCTTCGATGGCAATGCGTTCCTCGAAAAAGCCAAAGCATGGTTCGACGTCAAGTCGTTCACCGACCGCACCGCATTGCTGGAAGCCATGAAACTGCCTGGCCACCATTTCGGACTTTCCGCTAACGATATCGACGGTTATACGATACTCACGCTGCGCGACGAAAAAGTTATGGACGAGTTGGGACCGAAAGAGCAATCGAAAGCCTGGAAGCGGTTGGATGTAACGATTCTCCATACGCTGTTGCTCGATAAACTGCTCGGCATCGATTCCGCGAAATTGGAATCGCAAGCCCACGTCGATTACGCCCGTGATCCCAACGGCGCGCTCGATAAACGGGAGAATGGCAAGTACCAAGCGGTTTTCCTGATCAATCCGACTGGCGTCAAGGAAGTGAAGGAAGTCGCGGAACAAGGCGAGAAGATGCCGCAAAAGTCCACCGACTTCTACCCGAAGCTGTTGAGCGGTCTCATCATGATGAAGATGGAAATCCAGAAGTAAGAGAAGGGGCAGGTCTTAGACCATCCCCTTCTCTACAATTAAATGTTTCGCAAAATTGAATTGAGATTTGGACAGACCGGTGTGTTTGTCCTACAACTGTAGGGGCGTATGAAATACGCCCCTTTTGTGTTTGAACTCGACATTTGCACTAATTGTCTTTAGCTTGCAACAAAAAGCCCACCTCCCTCCTCTAACGGACAAGTTCGGTCAATTTCTGTTTTCGGGAGGGGTTATGTGGTTCAAGTTAATAATATTCTGGTGTTTCGTGGTGTTTGTCGTAACGGGGTACACGAAGTTGTATGTTGCGCATGCCGCCAACACGATTACCGCAGTGCGAGTCGAAAAAGGTCCGCACCTCGATGGAAAACTGGATGATGCGGTATGGCAGCTTGCCGAACCGGCCAGCAATTTCATCCAACGCAGTCCCGAAAACGGTGATCCAGAAACTGAAAAGACGGAAGTACGGTTGGTGTATGATCATAAGGCGTTGTATGTCGCGGGGTGGTGCTGGGACAGCCAGCCTGACAAAATCTCCGCCTACGGGTTACGCAGGGATTTCGATCCCAGTGCGGAAGATGCGTTCGTCATCGCATTGGATACTTATCGTGACCGCCGCAATTGCTATTACCTCGGCACCAATGCCAACGGTGCGTTATATGATGCATTGGGTGCGCAAGACGGCATGTACTTCAATCCCAATTGGAATGGTGTCTGGGATTGCCGCGGCAGCCGTGACGACAAGGGGTGGTACGTCGAAATGATGATTCCCTTTTCAACCCTGCGGTTCACCGAGGACTCAATACAAGTTTGGGGTGTGAATTTCGAGCGCGATGTCCAACGAAACAATGAATTCGATTTCTGGCAACCGCTCCTCCCCAATCAGGAAGCGACTGTTGTATCGCGAGCGGGAACACTGTTAGGGTTAAAGAACATTCAGCGTGGCAACGATATCGAGATCAAACCATACGGCGTTGGTGGTTTTACAAAACTGTATCCCGACTATGGCGACGATCAAATCGAAGTCACCAAAGCCGGCATCGATATCAAGATGCCACTTACCTCTACCCTCACCCTTGATTTAACGACCAATCCCGATTATTCCCAGATCGAAGATGACCGACCGATTATCAATCTGTCACGAGTACCCCAGTTTCAAGGGGAACGCAGAGAGTTCTTCCTCGAAGGGGGTGGAACTTTTAACTTCAATTTCTCCGACACCCCGAACCTTTTTTACAGCCGCCGAATTGGATTCTCACCAAACGGTACGCCAATCCCGATACTTGGTGGAGCGAGAGTAACCGGCAGTGTGGGAAAATACAACATCGGCGTATTGACGATGCAGACGGCAGAGAAAGGGACGATACCTTCAACGAACTACTCGGTAGCGCGGGTGAAACGAAATGTTCTCCGGCAATCCTACATCGGAGTGATGGCAACCAATAAAGAGGAATCGTCGCGTTACAACCGGGTCTTCGGCGCCGATGCGCTCTTGAAGTACGATCATGTGTTGGGAGATAATTATTTCCAACATGGCGGTGCGTTCGCTATGTCGAAAACCCCGGAGTTGGTTGGCAGGAACACCGCTTGGCGGTATTTCATTGAATCGCCGAACGATCAAATATACTCGTTTGTATCCTATCGCAGCGTCGAAGAAAATTTCAATCCGGAAATCGGTTACAACACCCGGTATGGTAGGAAATTTGCCACCCAGTTTACTTATGCGATACGTCCTACCCAACATGGATTCCGGCGGATAGCCTTTACTCCATTCATCATCGACCGTTACTGGGACGTCAATGGTAGACAGGAGAGCCAATATTACACGTTGGGCGGATTGAGCGCGACGTTGAACAGCGGCGACTATGCCGAAGTAAATTTCAATCGATCCTACGAACGGTTCGATTATAGTTTTCCCCTTATTGGAAACGCATTCATTGAGAGTGGCGAGCATTGGTACAATGAGGGAAGAATTAATTTGGGCACTAGCTCACAGCGGGAAGGATTTGTTTACTCCGAGTACACATTCGGCGGATTCTACCAAGGCACCCACCGCTCCCTTTACAGCTCCGCGAATTGGCGGTTGAACCAACATTTCACATTGAGTGGAGATTACACCCGGAACGATATCGAATTGAGTGGAGTTCGGGTAACGACTTCGGATTATGGCTCCCGGGTCCGGTATGCCTACAGTACCCGCGCCGATGGTTCGTTGTTCGGACAATGGAACAATCAATCGAAGAAACTGAACATGAATTTTCGCTGGCATTGGATGCCGAATCTCGGAAGCGACGTTTATCTTGCCTATAACCAGCGGTTCGATACCGTCGGTCGAGTTAAGCCGGTGGATGCGACCGTTTTGTGTAAAGTTACCTATCGGATTGTCGTATAGTTCCAGCGGTATTTTTTTCGAAGCGGGGCGTAACATCGGAGTACGCCCCGTTTTTCTTTGTATTTTATCGGAAACAACCGTGAGCATATCGTGGAACTTCGCGAAGCGTATGAGATTCTTAGTTTGCCATTTGGCGCTCCACTCGATGATGTGAAAAAAGCGTTTCACGACGAAGCGCAACTCTGCCATCCTGACCGCCACAGCACCTCTTCGGAAGGGGTGCGAAAACGAGCGGAAGAGCGGTTTAAGCTGATCAACGAAGCGAATCAAGTCATCGCTGAATTTAACGAACGGTTCGGTAAATTCGAACGCAATGATGGAAATAGTGGCGAAATTATCATTGATAAAGAACCTCACCAACCAGCGAGCAAAGAAGCTTTGGGTAAGTTTATGGTGGGTGAGAATCGTCACTTCGAGACTCAGCTCGACAGTGTTAAGTACTTACTTTTGTACATGGCCGCGCTCTTTTTCGCGTTCCGTGTAAGCGGCGATTCATGGGCTCCCGTTTTGATTGTATTAGGTGGCGGAATCGTTTTACTTTTACTACGAATCCTAATAAGGCGGCGAGGTTAAAACGGAACTACACGAAGCATACGAAATCCTCTCGCTTCCTACCGGCGCACCACTGGAAGATGTGAAACGCGCGTTCCGTGACGAAGCGCAGCTTTGCCATCCCGACCGATTTAGCGATTTAGCCGAAAGTGTCCGGGAGCGTGCCGAAGCTCGCTTTAAAATAATCAATGAAGCATACCAGACAATTCAAGATTTTACCGAACGATTTGGCAATTTTCCTGCAACCGAAACGGTTGAAATTTCCTCTATCAAGACTCCCGAAGAGATAAAAATTGAATCAACCTTGAACCAGTTTACCCACGAACTGACGAATCAACAGGATCGTTACTTTCACTCCCTCTGGTTCTGGTTAGCAGTATCGGTTGTATTCTTTGTTGTTATGGCATTTTCAGCAGTTACGTGTTATCCAACGCTTTATCACCCGAGTAAAGCTCAAACTTTCGATCCCGATATTCAGAAACAGTAACACATTTCATTGAACTTTTCGCTTTGAATTTTGTAAATTTTCCTTACATTGTCTGCTCATCTACATTACAAGAGGAATACCATGAATCAGGCGCAACGTTATTTTTTACTTTTTTATTTCAGCGCTCTTCTAATTTTTTGTCTCTACGTTCCGATAACAACCACCGATCCGAGCGATGGACATAAGATTCAGTCACGGGCTTGGATCTGGAAACTGAATGCAAGTACTGATGCATCCGCGTTAAGCGCGACTCCCCGCAATTTAGCGCTCGATACACTGGTATGGCAGACGATCCTCGCCACGGCAATATGCGGCTTGGCATGCATCATCGTTAGCAACAAAGACTTCATCATCTCGCTGGTGTTTATCATCTTCGCAATGATCGTTATCGGTATTCTAACAATGCTCGTCATCAAATTGAAAACATCGGTGTAACCGAGCAACTCATCATTCACAAATTGCGGAGCCCGTTCCTCAGAGCGGGCTTTTTCATTGTCACGAAAAAAAGGGGCGTATGAGATACGCCCCTTCTTCCAAAAAATCTCCGATTTGAAACTACGCGATGGTAACCTTTTTGCAGAGATACACATCCTGAATCGCATGTAGCAACTTCACACCATCTGCCATCGGCTTTTGGAATGCTTTCCGACCGGAAATCAGACCGACCCCGCCAGCCCGTTTATTGATGATTGCGGTACGAATCGCTTCCCCAATATCATTACTACCAGACGGCCCACCGGAATTGATGAGACCGATGCGACCCATGTAATTGTTGGCAACTTGGTAACGGGTTAGGTCGATGGGATTATCGCTCGCAAGTTCGGTGTAAATCCGTTTGTCGAATTTACCATAGCTCGAGCTACCCATGTTCAATGCCGCATACCCGCCATTGTTTTCGGGCAGTTTTTGCTTGATTAAATCCGCTTCGATGGTGACGCCGAGATGATTTGCTTGCCCGGTCAAATCTGCCGATACATGGTAATCCTTACCATCTACTTTAAACGCATTATTCTGGATGTAACACCACAAAAC
>JAOTSC010000120.1 GCA_030247525.1 bacterium
AGACAGCAATACGCTCTTGCTACGTTCCGAATTCTATACGGCTTATACACCGTATCAACCGGAAGTGGCACAAGGTACACTGCAGTGTATTTATGAATTTCAGTCGTTAATGACCCGTTTGACTGGGTTGCCTGTGTCAAATGCATCATTGTATGATGGTGGAACAGCGATTGCCGAGGCGATTCAGTTATTGCGTGCTTTCACAAAGAAAGACCGCATCGTTGTTTTGGGCGGTGTTAATCCGCTCTACCGGCAGGTTGTACAAACAATTATTGGCGCTTCAGATCCAGTTGTGATCGAAGTTCCGCTCACGAATGGCGTAACAAGCGTTGCAGAACTCGAAAAGCATTTAACACCCGATACCGCTTGTCTCGTGTTACAACAACCGAATTTCCTCGGGCAGTTGGAAGATGCTGCGGGACTAATCGCCGCTGCGAAGAAATTGAATATTCCATCCATCGTTTCGACGTACCCAGTTTCGCTCGGATTGTTAGAGGCACCTGGCAATTACGGTGCGGACATCGTGGTGGGGGAAGGACAATGCTTCGGACCCGGTTTGAACAGCGGTGGTCCCTATGTCGGGATTTTTGCCTGTAAGAAAGACTATGTGCGGCTCATGCCGGGACGGATTGCCGGTGTGACGATGGATGACCAGCAAAGGCGCGGTTTCGTGTTGACATTGCAGACCCGCGAGCAGCACATTCGCCGGGAAAAAGCAACTTCCAATATTTGTACCAACCAAGGTTTGATGATGCTTGCTGCTTTGTTTAACCTCTCGTTTTTAGGAAAAGAGGGAGTCAAGAAAGTTGCATACCTTAGTCATCAAAAGGCGTTGTACTTAAGCGGTGAATTGGCGAAAGTTGGATTGAAACCGGTTTACAACGGAGCATTTTTCAACGAGTTTGTCATTGCTCCGAAGTGTGGCGGCGTTAAATTCATCGAGGCGATGTTGGCAGATGGTTACTTAGCTGGTGTCGATTTAGGCAGGTTCGACAATCAGTTTGAAGGACAGGTCGCTGTTGCAGTCACTGAGTTACGTGATAAAGCGGAACTTGACGGCTATGTAGCCGCAGCCAAGAAGGTTTCCTAATCGTGGGGGCGTAATTCACAATACGCCCCCATCTCAATTGATCTTGTTCCCAATTCCTGAAAGGAGGGAAGTATGATCGGTGAAATCGGAGTCTTCGGTCTAATCGTTGTCGTGATTGGGATATTCCTGATTGCGAATATGATTCGGATTCTAAAGGAATATGAACGTGGGGTCATCTTCCGGCTGGGTCGTTTAATCGATATTAAGGGACCGGGATTAATCATCCTGATCCCGGTTATCGATCAAATCGTCAAAGTGGATTTGCGGGTGGTAACACTGGATGTGCCCCCGCAAGACATCATTACCCGGGATAATGTGTCGGTGCAAGTATCGGCTGTTATCTTCTTCCGGGTAATGGAACCGAAGAAGGCTGTTACTGAAGTTCAGAATTACCTTTTTGCGACCAGTCAGTTTAGTCAAACAACTTTGCGTTCGATTCTTGGACAAATGGAGTTGGATGACTTATTATCGGAACGTGAAAAGATTAACCTGCAATTGCAGGAAGTTATTGACCGTCATACCGGGCCATGGGGTATTAAAGTAACTGCGGTCGAAGTAAAACAAGTCGACTTGCCACAGGAAATGAAACGGGCGATGTCGGCTCAGGCGGAAGCGGAGCGGATGCGGCGAGCCAAGATCATTGCCGCCGACGGTGAATTCCAAGCATCGGCAAAGTTGGCGGAAGCTGCTACGGTGATATCGGTCGATCCAACCGCATTACAACTGCGCTATTTACAAACATTAACGGAAATCGCGGCGGAAAATAGTTCGACCATTATTTTCCCATTACCAATCGAGCTGTTCCGGGCATTTATGCCCTCGAATAAAGGATCATAACATTTGCCGTTATTAGATTCACGGACTCGAGCTATCGTAGGGGATTTCATCAGGAGTATTCTTCGGATGGTAATCCCCTTTTCGATTGCTATTGGACTTGCTTATTACTTCCTGATTGTGGCTCAACGTGAGGAACCATCCGGTTTTGTTCGAGTGATATCGGAGCCAACCGGTGCGTTAATCTTTCTCGATGGGGCGTCAACACAGTATCATACGGATACCGTTATACCGGCGGTGAAGCAAGGAAATCGCAAGGTAATGTTAGACCCAGCACATTGGAGAACCGATCCGATTTACTATTCGGTTGAGGTTAAACCCAATGATACGACAACTGTCAAGTTTGTCGCGACCCGAATTGAAACGACTGATCTAAAACAAATCTCAGAAGACACAAATTCGTTTAAGCCGGAGATGTCACAAATTGTTCCCAACTCGCGGACGCCCTCTAATCCGATGACGTCCCGTACCCCACGAACAATGCAAACAATGCAGCGGGTAGGAGCAATTCAAGTTGTGGCAAGTAAACCCGGAGCCGAGATTTTTCTCAATGGCTTATCAACCGGAAAAGAAACTCCAACGACATTGGAGCAACTGGATCCGGGGAGTTACGAAGTTTCGCTGAAGAAAGCTGGATTTCGTTCGTTACCGGAGAAACTGATGGTAACGGTTGATCCCGATGTCGGTTTGGCAGCAGCATACTTTGAATTGGTTTCCGAAAACTCCGAAGTTGAAATACAAACCCTAACAATACAAACGAATCCCACCGGACAATCAGTTTCGATAAATGGGAAGCGGTATGGACCAACACCGATTTCCGTGCAGTTGCCGTTAGGAAGATACCGGATCGAGTTAATTGCGGCAACCGGGTACGAGACACCACCCCCGCGCGATATCACCTTAACGAAACGAGAAGCGACAGTTTTGCAGATAGCATATCCGAAAATTTCCGGCGATGCATATCTCGGTATCGTTGTACCGAAAGGGAGTGAACCAATCGATATCGGGAAACTGCGAATCGAAGTAAATAACCGCCCATTTTTTACCGGTTCAAGTATGGAGACTTCATCGGCGTTGTGGAAGCGGTTCCCCGAAGGTGAGAAGACTGTTACAATTGTTTACGATAATCTATCGACTGATATCACCAGCGATTTTGCTTCCGGTTATGTAACACCGTTGGAGTTACGGTTTGAGCGGCTCTTTTCCCAAATCAAGCCGAGAGTACGTGTGTTAGATAAAGTGCCTTATGAACAATATCGCACTCGTGCCGGGAAGATTGCGGTCTTCGACTAAGATGGCGAATACCGTCCGTTTGAATAAACTGATCGCTGAACGAACCGGACTATCACGCCGCGCTGCCGATACTCTGATCGAATCTGGCAGAGTACAGGTAAATCGCCGGATTGCCCGTGCCGGAGAGCAGATTAATCCGGATAACGATATTGTTCTTTTGGATAGCAAACCACTTCCAGCTGTAACACCGATTCTCGTGTTTGCATTCCATAAACCACGCGGTTATGTTACCACATTACAAACCGGCTACGAACGCGGTCAACCGATTAGTAAACTGTTACCACCGGGTTTAGGGTTGAAACCGGCTGGACGGCTGGATGCCGAGAGCGAAGGTTTACTGATTGTTACAAACGACGGGGACCTTATCTATCGGATTACTCATCCCAGCCAGGAATTGGCAAAGGAATATCGGGTAACCCTCAACCGACCGCTGCATCGCTTGGATTTTGAGGAGCTTAGCAATGGTGTTGAGTTGGAAGATGGTTGGTGCCGACCGGATTGGTTGCAAGTCGAAGCGGGCTCGGATGTTTCCGTGCAACTGCACGAGGGGAGGAAACGCGAAGTCCGCAGAATGTTTCAAGCGTTGGGGTATCGAGTAGAAAGATTAATTAGGGTTCGCATCGGTGCAATTCAATTGGGGAACTTGCCAGCCGGGGAGTTACGGACTCTAACCAAAGATGAGTTGACTTCCATTAGTGGTAGGAATCGGGATTAATTGAAACGGGGGGAATCGTCACGATGACGCAGTTACATGAAGAAATGTCAATCGTTTCGGTTATCAGTAAGTATCCACAAACGATTCCGGTTATGCTCGATTATGGTATTCAATGTATCGGTTGCCGTCATGCTGAGTATGAATCATTACGTGAAGCTTGCCGGTGCAATGGAATTGCCGATTCCAAACGATTTCTTACAGATTTGAATAAAGCGATCGCTTCGATTCCACCCCAAGAGGAAATCGAACCACGAATCCTCTGTTACGAACACGACTCGAATGACGAACAGGAGTTTGCGGCGTAAGCGCCTTTGGCTTATGGAAACATCTACCGCTTCATCACGCGTATCACTGTATTGGGCGATTGCCAGTATCGTTGTTGCCGTTCTTATCGTTTTTTTTCAATATTACTTTTTCACACCACCACCCGATCCAAAATCACCTGTTTCGATTCGCATCGAACCCGGTAGCTCTACTCGCGATGTTGCCAGTATCCTCAAGGAAAACAAGCTAATCTGGAACGAAACACTGTTTTTGTTAACAGCGAAGTTAATTGGTGCTGATGTGCGAATTCAGCCTGGTTTATATCCGTTTGAACATAGTATGACCATGTTGGCGTTATTGGATCGCTTGGAGAAACCCGGTGGCGAGGGTGGGGTAGTTAAACTGCTGGAAGGCTGGACAATAGCCCAGTTTGCCAGTGAATTGAAATCGATCGGTATCGACTCCACCGAATTTATGGCAGCGGCAAAAAACAAAGTGCTGCTGGAGAGTTTTGGTATTGATGCGGACAATGCCGAAGGATACCTCTTTCCTGATACTTACAAAATGTTGGAAGGTACGACACCAGTCGAAGCGGTGAAGCGAATGTTGCGACGATTCCGGGAAGTGGTCCCCGATTCGCTTGAGCAACTTGCCCGAAGAAGATTCAATTTTTCGCTGCATGAGCTTGTCACGTTCGCATCGATTGTCGAAGCGGAAGTACAGAACCGTACCGAAGGACCTCTGGTATCGGCAGTGTACCATAACCGGTTGAAAAAAGGTATGCTACTCCAAGCCGATCCGACGATCCAGTATGTCCTCCCGGAAGGGCCGCGACGGTTGCTAACGAAAGACCTTTCTATCGACTCACCTTACAATACCTATTTATACAAAGGTCTGCCACCAGGCCCGATTTGCGCACCGGGAAAAGCGGCGTTTCAATCTTCTTTGAATCCCGCGCCGGTGAAGTATCTCTTTTTCGTTTCGCAGGCGGATGGCAGCCACGCCTTCAATGAGACGATTTCGGGTCACCTAAAATCGAAAGTTGTGTTGGACTCAGCCCGGGCTGTCGTCAAACAACGAAAACTCGCCGAACGAGATTCTTTACGACGGATTAAAGCCGCCGAATTACCTGCATCGGAGCGCTCGAAACTACGTGGCAATTAATTTATCCGAATTAAATCCGAAGCAACGCGATGCCGTTCTGCTCACGGAAGGGCCTGTACTCGTTATTGCCGGCGCGGGATCGGGCAAAACGAAAACCGTTGCGCATCGTATCGCATATCTGGTGGAAAATGGCTTAGCCCGCCCCTACGAAATTCTCGCTGTAACCTTTACCAATAAAGCTGCTGGCGAATTGAAAAACCGGGTCCAATCATTGTTAGCGGAATCCGATTTGCCGCCAGTTTTGAAATTTGGAGAAGTCGAAGCCTCCACGTTTCATAAGTTTTGTGTCCGGTTGCTACGCCGCGAAGCTGACCGCATCGGCATTACCCGCGACTTCACAATCTACGACCGTGCCGATTCCGAAACCGTTGTGAAAAACCTGCTCAAGGAACGCGATATCGATAAGGGGGAATGGACTCCATCGCGGATATTAAACGCGATTTCCGGTGCGAAAAACGAACAGCTTACCCGCGACGACTTAACGCACCGTTACCCAAAAGCTCACGACCTGATTGCGACATTATGGGAAGAATACCGCAACCGTCTGCGCCGGAGCAATGCCCTCGATCTCGACGATTTACTAACTGAAGCGTATAAACTCTTGAGCAGTAATGAAGAAGTATTGCGCTTCTATCGCGATCGCTTGAAGTACCTCCACGTCGACGAATATCAGGACACCAACCGGATTCAATATTTACTGGTGAAACTGCTGGCAGGGGAGCGAAAAAACATTTGTGCTGTCGGCGACGACGATCAAGCGATTTACGGGTGGCGGGGTGCCGATATCCGGAACATCCTCGAATTTGAGAAAGATTTCCCCGGTGCGAAGATTTTCCGCCTCGAACAGAATTACCGTAGCACGCCGAATATCCTGCGGGCTGCCGATAGCGTGATTCAACGGAACCGGATGCGCAAAGGGAAAACGCTTTGGACGGAACGGGGTGAAGGTGAGAAACCCCGGTTTATGATGGCAGTTGACGCGCGCGAAGAAGCGGAAAAGGTGATCGATTGGTTTCAATTCGCGAAAAAGGAATCGGTTAATACCGATTCCGGGACAGCGGCGGTGCTCTTCCGCACCAACGCGCAATCGTTAGCGTTTGAACAGTGTTGTATGCAGCGCGGAATTCCCTATACCGTTGTCGGCGCCTTGGAGTTTTACAAGCGGCGGGAAGTTAAGGATGTATTAGCGTATATTACCGCCCTTGCCAAAGTAGAAGAACTGGATACAGCCCAAACATCGGAACCGGTCGGTTTGATGTTGCGGGAGTCGGAAATCGAAGGTTCCGGTTGGATCGACGATTTATCGTTTGAGCGGATGATTAATAATCCGCCCCGCGGAGTTGGTAAAGTTAGTCTCGACAAACTCCGGTTGTTTGCCCGCGAACGGGGATTGCGATTGTTCGACGCAGTGCAACTTGAGGAATTCAAATCCTTTTTCGGTGGTCGCTATCCCAAAGGGTTGGACGTATTACTTACAGAGATTAGTCGTTATCGAAAACTGGCAGAGAGCAACGCAACCGACGAAGTAGTAAGGGAGTGGCTCACGAAGTGCGGATATTTCGATGCGCTTAAGAAAGAAGAAAAAGGGGACGACCGAATCCGCAACGTCGAAGAATTGCTAGCGGATTTCAAACGTTTCCGGGAAGCGAATCCAGATAGTTCAATTACCACATATCTCGAAAACGTGAAGTTACAAAGTGAAGCGGATACGTTGGAATCCCAAGCGGTTGTATCGTTACTAACGGTACACACCGCGAAGGGCTTGGAGTTCGATCAAGTGGCAGTTACCGGTCTGGAAGAAGGGTTGTTTCCGCTCGTCGATGCCGACGATAGCGAGAGCGAGCTGGAAGAGGAGCGGCGCCTATTTTACGTCGCCATTACCCGTGCCAAGAAACGACTTGCATTGAGTTGTGCATCGTTCCGGACTAAATTCGGTAAGACCGATCGAACTTTCCCTTCCAGTTTTTTATCGGAATTGCCTAACGGGGAAATCGAAGGGAATCTGTTTGGCGGATATCGCCCAACGGCGTTTCCCACTACAAATCGCTCGATGCCGAGTGCGAAACCGTCGCCCCAAGCGGCGAAAGTGACGTTGCCCGGCTCGACAACCAACACTTACAAAAGTGGTCAAAAGGTGCGACATCCGAATTTTGGAATCGGTCGTATAGTAACAGCATTACCAGCTGATGGTGGATACAAAGTTTTAGTTGAATTTCCATCGGTTGGACCAAAAACAATTTTAACGAAGTATGTCAATTTGACAATTGAGGGTTAGGCAGTGCAACAACCGGAGTGGACGGAAGCAGTCGCGCGAGCATTACGGGAAGACGGCGCGTATTCCGATGTTACAACATTGACGTTTGTCGCCGAAGATGCAATCGGCACCGCAGAAATCATTAGCCGCGTTGATGGTATCGTATGTGGTGTTCCCGCAGCTCAGGAGACTTTTTAGCAGGCAGGTACCGGTATCGAACAAAAATGGCATGTTCAAGACGGCGATCGTGCAGTCGCCGGGAAACCATGGGTAACGTTAACTGGTCGATTGCGACCGATTCTAATCGGTGAGCGTACCGCCCTGAATTTCCTGTCGCACTTATCGGGTATTGCGACCCTAACCCGTAGATTCGTTGACGCGGTTGTGGGCTTTGATTGCGTTATCCGTGATACCCGCAAGACTATGCCAGGCTTACGTGATGCACAGAAGTATGCCGTTCGGGTCGGCGGAGCAGAAAACCATCGAATGAATCTTGCCGCTGCTGGATTACTTAAAGAGAATCATTTGGTTGCTGCCGGTGGATTACCGTTGGTGTTAGAAAAACTGCAAACGATTGCAGCGCATAAAAATTCTCCGTTGTTTGAATTGGAAGTCGAATCGCTGGAAGAATTGGAAAATGCTTTAAAAGTCGGTGTAAAAGAAATCCTACTCGATAATTTTACCGTCGAACAGACTATTGAGGCAGTGCGGTTCAACCAGCGACGGGCGGTATTAGAGACATCCGGTGGTGTTACGTTGGACAATGTAGCTGCCTATGCCGCAGCAGGGGTCGACCGGATTGCGATTGGCGCATTGACCCACTCGGCAAAACCGCTCGATTTATCGTTATTGGTTCGTAGCCGGAAAACAAAAGAATGACCCGCACACCATTACTGTTTCTCCGGCACTTTCATCAACCTGACTACCGCGATCCGTGGTCGGGATTGCCGACTCTGCCGTGGGTTCGACTCCATGCCTGCCGAGGCTACAGCGATATCTTAACGGCGCTGGAGCAGGGCGAATCGAAATGGACGATTAACTGGACCGGCACGCTCCTCGAACAACTTGAATCGTGGAATCCCGATAGCGGCGCCGATGTGCAATATCTGTTAGCCGCAAAACCATCGCGGGAATTGACGCTGGAAGAGCGAATTCAATTGCTCTCCTTTTCGTTTTGGGCAAATCATCGCACATTAATTCAACCACTGCCGAAATATCGTCAATTACTCGCCAAGCGAGATGGATGGATAACCGAGACTGACCGGATTCGTGCTGCAAAATCGTTTACCAATCAAGAGTTGCGTGATTTACAAGTATTGTTTAATCTCTCCTGGTGTGGATTCACTCTGCGGAAACAGCCACTGATTGCCTCACTATTGGCTAAAGGGGCAAACTTCACCGAAGACGAGAAGCAACAATTGTTGCAAACACAAGCGGATACGGTCGCCGGATTGATTCCACGTTATCGGGATGCCTTGCGAAGTGGTAAAATTGAGATTAGTACATCTCCGTACACCCATCCAATAATACCGCTGCTGATTGATTCCGATATCGCTCTGGAAGCGATGCCAGATGCACCATTGCCAAAACCGGCATACCGTCATCCTGAGTATGCGCAGTTACAATTAAAGCGAGCAAGAAAGCTACATCAAAGAGTTTGGCATAACGATGTACAAGGGTTGTGGCCGCCGGAAGGGTCGGTTTCGCCAGCAGCCTTAGAGTGTGCAGCTAAGCAGAATTTTCAATGGGCAATTACCGATGAAGGGATTCTCGCTCGTAGCCTTCGCCACGAAGTGACAGCCGTCGAACGGAATCGAATCTATCGCTTGGAAACTGTGAATGGCCCGCTCAAACTATTCTTCCGTAACCGGGCATTATCCGATGCGATTGGGTTCCGGTACAATTCGTGGGAACCGGGAACCGCCTTGGAAGATTTATTCGCCCAATTGACCGAAGAGCAGAATAAAGTCGATTATAATTCTGCAATCACTATTGCCCTCGATGGCGAGAATGCGTGGGAAGCTTATGATGATGGTGCTGAGGGATTCTTAACCGGACTATCGCGGGCATTTGTACGGCGTAATGATTTCCGGACAACAACTCCCACAAAATTGTGCAATGAAATGGAGGCGACCCGATTGGATTGGATTGCCAGCGGTTCGTGGATTAATGCCAATTTCCGCATTTGGTGCGGTGATACCGAGAAGAATCGGGCATGGAATCAACTCGAGCGGGCAACCAAACTGCTCCAAACGAATCGTGATTCGTCGAAGTATGAAGTTGCCGAAAGTCATCTACTCTCTGCGCAGGCGTCCGATTGGTTTTGGTGGTACGGAGATATTTTTCAATCGGAAAACGATCCGGAGTTCGATCGATTGTTCCGCGGCCATTTAGCGCGGGTGCATGAGTTAACTGGCGACACAATCCCGCAAGATTTGTTAGAGCCGGCACACGGGAATCGGACTCCTAATGCGACTTTTCCGGCAGCGAATTTGGATATCACCATCGATGGGAAGGAAACAGCGTTTTACGAATGGTTAGGCGCTGGTGAGATCGAGGTTGTATCTCGTGGAGCTATTCGTCGAAGTGATTATCCGGTAACACGCGTTCGGTTTGGATACGACACTCAACGGTTACTAATAGCGTTGGATGGTTCCTTTATTCGAAATCTCCATCGCTTTGATATTGTTGTTTTGTATCAAGTGAATGGCAACGAGACCCGAGAGTATCGCTGGCATAATGGAGTTAAACCGACTGCGGACGTGAAAGCTGCAGCAAATTCTCTGTTAGAAATCGCTGTCGACAAAGCGCACTGGAATGCCGGACCGGGGAATCCAATTCAAATACGTATCGAAATTCGTGAAAAAGCCAACGTAATTCAACGGATTCCCGAGTTTGGTGTTGTATCTTTCCCTTGGCATGAGTACGAAGA
>JAOTSC010000121.1 GCA_030247525.1 bacterium
ATAATTATTTGAAAAAGAGATAGATTCCGCCAAGTATTACCAATCCACCGGCTACTCGCTTGATCCAGAGAACAGTCGATGTCTGGTTCGTCCAGTCGAGGTAGCGTTGCAGTCGGGTAGCTAATACACCGGCAATAACAATGACGATACAGTGACCGATGGCGAATAATAGTAGCAAGCTAACCGAAAAGATGAAGTTCGTGTTAGCGAATTGAAACGCAACCCCCAACACGGGTGCCATGTATGCAAAAGTGCAGGGTCCTAACGCGAGTCCGAACAAAAGTCCGATTGCCAGCGCGGAGACGAAAACTGATTTACTGCGCAACGGCTTTAGTTGCACACCAAAATCGGGCATCGGAATTACTTCCATCAACAACAGACCTACGATGACGAATACCGGACTTACGATGTACTTACCGTAAGGACCGATATCACCCATCATCCGCCCCATCCATGCGGTTATCAGTCCGATTACAGCAATCGTAATGAAGATGCCAACTGCGAATAGCGACGAGAGAGCAATCGTACGCTTTATCGAGTTGGTTCCTTGGGCAGCAAGAAATCCCACAACAAGTGGAATACTCGTCAAGTGACACGGACTAAGCAGGATACTAAGAACGCCCCAGAGAAATGCCGCCGTTAGCGCTAACCCACTGCTGGCATACATCGCTTCGCTTAAGGTAGAGAAAAGCGAATCCAATATTATCCTCTCTTGCCAGTTATCGGTTTCAAGCCTTTGCCTTGCAGAAGTTTGTCGATCTCTTTCTCAGAATAGAATCCCTCGTGGCGGAAAAACTCTTTTCCGCTTGCATCGAGAAACACCTGCGTCGGGATCAACCGAACGTTGTACTGTTTCGAATATTTCTTTTGATCGTCTTTCCAGACGTCGTAGAAGATGACTTTTACTTGTTCGCCGTACTTCGCTTCGATGGCTTTCATCACCGGCTGCATCTGTTTGCAGGGGATGCAATTCACCGAACCCAATTCGACGAAAGTAACGATGGGAAGCTGTTTGTTAACTGTATCGGCAGCCGGTTGCTTTGCGGTTTGGAGCGGAGTGTTTTCTTCGCAATACCCATTGCCGACAATAGCGATAAAAATCGCTGCAAGTATAACGATGCGCCGCAACATCAAACACCTCCCTGCAGCCACTGGACGATTTGTTCATCCTTGGGAATTCCTCCCGACCATTTCACAACGCCATCAATTACTAACCCCGGGGTCGAAAGAATACCATACTTCATAATATCTTTGATTTCGGCAACTTTGGAAACCTCGGCGGCAATGCCATGTTGCGCAATGGCTTGTCGCACCTTTTCTTCCAGCAGTTTACATTTAGCACAGCCGGTTCCCAGCACGAGTACTTGTTTCATACCAGTTTATCCTTTACAAAAGAAGATTGAAGAGATATCCCACTAAGAGAATACCCAATCCAACCACACCGATGAATGTCAAGATCAAGCGGATTGTAAGCACCTTGCGTAAGATGATGACTTCCGGTAGCGATAACCCAATGACCGACATCATAAAGGCGAGCACGGTTCCCAAGGCAGCGCCTTTTTCCAGTAATGCTTGTACGATGGGAATAATTCCTGCCGCATTCGAGTACATCGGGATGCCGATTAGTACCGCGACCGGTACCGACCACCACGCCTCTTTTCCCATGATCGAAGCCATGAAATTTTCCGGGACATACCCGTGAATTCCCGCTCCCACCGCAATCCCCAATAGGACATACAACCAGACTTTTCCGACAATCTCCCGTACCGCGTCAATGCCTTTTCCGATTCGCTCTTCCCAAGTGACTTTTACTTCTTCGGCAGGATGAGCTATCGAATCGGGAAGCTCATATACCCAACTTTCGACCCATTTCTCTAATTTCAATTTTCCGATAATCCAACCGGATAAAATTGCTATCAGTAATCCAGTTACGAGATACAACACGGCGACTTTCCAACCGAACAAACCAAAGAGGAGAATGAGCGCTACCTCGTTGATCATTGGAGCCGCAATTAAAAATGAGAATGTTACTCCAAGCGGTACACCGGTTGTAACGAAACCGAGAAACAGCGGTATCGCTGAGCAGCTACAGAACGGGGTTACAACCCCCAGCAATGAGGCTAAAACATTCCCGTAGATTTCCCGTTTCCCTGCCAGCATTGCCCGAGTTCGTTCCGGGGTAAAAAAGGTGCGAATGATCCCGACAAAAAACACAATCAGTGTTAGAAGCAGTATGACTTTCGGTGATTCGTACAAGAAGAATGCGATTGCCGAACCAAACGGAGAATCGTGCGCTAATCCAAAAAGTCCGTAGGTTAGCCAATCGGCAAAGGTCGAAAGATTGATATAGAGCAGCCACCAGAGGATCAGGCTGACACTACCTTTCAGAATGTAGGATAGCCAAGTAGTTGGTCGGGGAGATGTTGGGTTAGAAGTACTCATGATTTTCAATTCACGAACAGTAGTTACAAGGTTACGCTTGATGTGATGTTCTTTGCCGGTTTCTTGGATTTTACCGATTGACATCCATTTTGTTTGAGTGTTAGTTCTGGATACTGTTTCTTAGCAGCAGTAAGAATGTCCGGGAGTAACTTCTGCCATTCCGGTTTCCATAACTCCGGCGCGAGCCGGTAATGCACCCACTGTTCAACCCGCTTTGATGAGAGTAGCCCGGCAGTCCGCAATAACATCAGATGCCGTGATACTGTACTCTGTTGCATCTCGAGCGCTTCATAAAGCTTACAAACGCACTGTTCCCCTTGCGAGAGCAATACCAGTAGTTTCATCCGGGAGGGCTCCGATAACAACGCGAATAATTGTGACAATGAATCCATTTTGGTGTATTCCTGTATGCGTATATGTCAATATACAAAAATGAATCGTAAACCACAAAAGAACAACGATCAGGCTGGCGATCTTACTAATACCAGTTAAATTGATCTCAAAAAAAAAAGCGCAAGCAATTTGCCTGCGCTCTCATTATCTCATGTAAAAACGATTAAACTTTACGTCCGGTTAAGTCTTGTACGAGTCGCTCGCTTATTACTTCGGTGACTTGACTTTGTTCGTAGTACTTGGAAGCTAACCGGTTCGAAATCATTGTCGAATCTGCCGCTTGCGTGGGAGCGGGGGCACTGAATTCCGCTAAATCATTAATTGCACTTGTAACGATGGGATCGCTGGTAAGTTTTCCGGCAATTGCATCAAAGATTTCCGGATTGTCGTAATACCCGGAAGTTAGGCGTTGCTCGACTTCGGAAACTCGGTCGTTACGAACCGCCGGCAGTGCATCCAATGCCGCGATGCCGACTGCTAATTCGTGCTGTTTCGCCAATGCTTCTTGTGCCAGCGATGCGCTGTCGGAACGCAGTGCAGACGGACTTGTACGTCGAGAAGGAGCAATCGAAGAGTCGATTGCATCAGCTCGGGCACTGGCGGCGGCTTCCTGTAATTTTCGCGGATCAATTGACCCTGGGATAGGTGCGATAGCCATTTTACTCTCACTTGAAAATTCGTCGATACGGTAACTCCGAAAATCGTCGAATTTCAATTACACCTTCATGTTTGCGGGATGCTGTTTCGCATCCGGATTCTTCGACAATTCAACCCAGCCTTCCCGTAAATTTGATAAAATCTTAATCACATTGTCAACTCGCTGGATGTCACTTTCCACGTTTGCCAGTAAGATCTCGGTACTAACATAGTTATACAATTTGACTAAATTGAAGGCAATTTCTCCGCCTTGCTTCAAATCGAGTGTCGCACGTAACTCAGAAACCGTCGCCCGCGCCTTTTCCAATGCTTTAGCGGAACTTAACCGGTCATTGCGTTCGACTGCTCCCCGCGCCTCACGGAGATAACGAATGGTCGCATCATACATCAATACGATCAACCGAAGCTGGTCGGTTGTCTGGGCATCTGTATTAAGATACGATTCGTAAGGGTTAAACTTTGCCATATTGCCTCATTATGTCGCTTTAAGTTGACTCATTTGCGAGTTCAACTGGGAAATCATCTGTTCGTACTGAGTATACCGCCGCGATAATGCAGCCCGCGCCTCATCCAATCGATCTCTCTCTTCTGTTATTCTATTATCGAGTGATTCGATCATAGAATTGAGTGTATCAATCGCAGAAGCGGTTGTTCCTCCATCATCGTCGGTCAACCGCGTGATCGTATCGGCAAATTGAACCGCAGCTCCTTTGCCGATTCGTACCGTTGCATTAAGAGTATTCGGTCCACCGCCCGGGTTATTAAAGAAGATTCGTAACCCTTCTACCGGGGAACCTGTTTTGCCAACCAATGTATTACCATTCTCAATCGTTGCCGGGTAGCTGCCAATTGTATTCGTGCCAGAACCATCGAGTAGCCCACCAGCATCATACGTTGCAACTACCACATATTCGCCACCAACGGTATTGCTGGTATGTCCGATGTGAGTTAGTGCTGAATTGGTCGATTCGGTGGTAAAAGCAAAGAGTGCGGTGACGTCGGAAATACTTGCGTTTAATGCGTCCTCAAGTGCGGTACTGTCAACAGTGAGTTCTCCTTCACCGCTGGGAATGATGCCTATCGAAGCTAAACTGGTGTAGTTAGAACCTCCCGGCATTCCTCCAAAGGCACTCGACACAATCGATTGTAAATTTCCCTGTACAGTAGCAAGGTTGGCATCACCCAGCAAAACACCGGAAGTTTTTGTTTCAGTATCATAACTGGAGAACATTTTCGTTTGTTCTACGGCAGCATTATACGCTTCGACAAAACGTTGCACCCGGAGTTTAATTGTCGAGTTATCTTGCGAAATAGAAACAGATACCGGAGTCGCTGTTGTCGCTTTCAGATGAAGTGTAACGCCGGGAAGGGCATCGGAAACATCATTACTGGAAGATTCGATCCAACTCGCTGGAGGTACACCGTCTAACCGGAACTGCGAGTTTTGGGCGGATTGGGTTTCGGTAAAGGTTGCCGTTTTGAATTCGTTCCCGGTAGGTCCCAATGTTGTGCCAGCATCATTGAACGAAATATCGTAATCAGCACCAGTCGACTCGCCGGAAAGGATTAAATGATATGCGGTTGCCGAGCCAGACCCATCATTGATGATTGATGCAACGATGCCAGAGTTATCGGAATCACCGTTAATCAATCCAACCAAACCTTCCAATGTGGTACCAGTAGGTATCGTGATGGTGACGGTATCGCCATCATAGATATAGCTGAAGGTTTGATCGATGCCGCTCGAATTCACGGCTGTTGTGTCATCGTCAGCCCAACCAGCGTGCATTTCGACTTCAGTACGTGCCAATTGGTTTATAATAATCGAGTGATTGGCATTGACGGCGGTTTCGTCCGCATTTAAGGAAACAATAGTCGAGTCGGAGCTGGCGGTAGCTTTGGCGACAAAGCCGCTGGAGGTGGCAATTGTATTAGCTGCAGATTTTAATGTATCGAGGGCATTTTCAATTGAGTTCCAAGAAGTCAGCTTACGTTGCTCATTACTCCTCTTGGTAGAGAGGGTATTGAGGGTAGCTGACTTAAGTTCGATCTGGAGATCGATTAGCTGTTGCCAATCGATTCCGGAACTCAGGCCGGAGAGATTTTGGACTGCCATAGCGAACAGGCTCCTCTAATGAGTAGACCTCACGCTCCGGCATTTCGACCGGAGGTGCGGCAGAGTAATCGCGAAACCCGCGCTCCCCTACCGCACCGCGCCCCTCCGGTCAATGCGAATCGGGGATTATCCGACGAGTTGTGCGACGATCTGTGGCGTTTGATTCGCCTGTGCCAACATCGAGATACTGGTCTGCATCAGGATTTGGCTGCGAACAAATGCCGACATTTCTTGTGCTATATCAGCGTCACGGATTTGCGATTCCGATGCGACTGCGTTTTCGTGCTGAATTTGGATGTTCAGAATCGAGTTACGCAGGCGGCTGACATACGAACCAATACGTGTCCGTTCTGTGTCTTTCGAGTTGATGGCAGTATCGAGTGCAGTAATTGCCGACTGGCTATTTACTGTATTCAATACATTCAACGAATCCAGACCAAGCGCACTGGCGGTCATGTTACCCATAGATACGTAATAATAGTCGTTATTCGCGGTATTATACGTACCGATGTGCAACTTGATTCCGTTCGAACCGGAACCCGAATACGTACCGTTCAACAAATACAAACCATTGTAGTTGGTGACGTTCGCAATACGGGTGATTTCGCTCTTCAACTGTTGGAACTCAACATCGAGTGAAGCGCGATCATTGTCGGTCAAAGTGCCATTAGACGCTTGCACTGAAAGTGAACGCAGGCGAATTAGTTTCTCATCGATCACCGAAAGGGAACCTTCTGCAGTCGCCAACATATTGACTGAGTATTCCATGTTTCGTTCGGCTTCATCCATCGATGCGATCTGCGCTCGGAACCGCTCGGAAACGGCCAACCCTGCGGGATCGTCCCATGCATTGTTGATCCGTAACCCGCTCGATAGGCGGTTGATGGCCGTATCCATGCTAAGCTGGTTCTGGTAAACATTCCGCTGACCCGTCAGCGAGAGAATATTGTGATTAATCCGGGTACTCATTGCGTTTCCTCCTGAGGTGGTGACCCCTGTCATTACTCTCATCGGCAGGAAATATCGCAACTTTACGCTAAATCATTAAAACTCATATACTTAAACTGTAGCTTTGGATATTGATTCAAAAGCGCTTTTAGTACTTATTTATCACAAGTAGAGAATTACATCGAAATTGCTTTAACTATTCTTAAGTGATTAATATGTGTTGCGTGATTATCAATCACTTAGCGCGATGTGATTCATTGTTTGCTTGCACGATATCGAAAATCTTGTTGAAGTAAATCAAACGATTTGTTGAGAATTCGTCATCCGCGCCAAAATGTCCGGGATAGTAGAGCAAAAAAGGCAAAAAACTCCACTCGACCGAAAATCATGCCAAGAATCAAAAAGGCTTTCGCAGTGGGTGGAAATGTACTACACCCCGTGCCGATTGCTGCCGAGCCTAACCCAATTCCCCCGCCGGAAATCGCAGCGACCCCCGTTGAAATTGCGGTTTCCCAATCCAATCCACTCCACGTAATCGCCAGCAACAGCAATAACGTGAAAAAGAGTGATAGCGATAGGAACGACAAGACGTCGGATACTGTTGATTGTGGGATGAACCGACCATCGATTTCCATGCCCAGTATCGCTGATGGGTGAATGCTTCTTCGCAACGTGGAGCGAATCTGTTTCAGGAGCAATACGATGCGATGAAACTTGATTCCCCCGGCGAGTGAACCTGCCATTCCGCCGATCGCCATCGCTAATACGAGCAAACTTTGTGCCGCAGCCGGCCAATTGGACAGAGTTGTGTCAGATTGGAAACCGGTTGTGGTTGCTGCCGAACACACGTGAAAAACCACGGTTTTCGCAGCATTCCAATCGTAGCTCCCTTGTAATGGTTCGAGGATGAACATGGCAAGAACAGAGAGGATGAGTAAGTAGAGGAGGTAAGACTGAAGTACTTTTGAACGAAGTGGTGCGGTAAAATCGCCCCGTACACCTTGCAACAACAGCAAGTAAGAAATGGAGCTGATAATCATAAAAAAAGTAACGATTTCAAGAGTGAGCGGGTGGCGGAATGGTGCAAAGCCATCGGCTGTGACCGGTAATCCACCGGTTGAAACAGTACTAAGTGTCAAACACAATCCTTCAAAGAGCGGCATTTCCAAGAACTGCAACAGTAGAAACATTACGATTGTGATCACGAGATAAACAAGCCAGATCCACCCGATTGCGTGTTTCGACCGCAGCGAAATCGTATCAAAAGCACCACTGCCGCTTTCAACTCGAAGTAACTGGTGCCCAGTGCCGCCGAGCGAGGGGAGAATAGAAGCCCCTAATGCAAGAATCCCAAATCCACCTAACCATTGCATTAACAACCGCCAGAACTGGAGAGCGTGAGGGAGTACTTCGGGATTTGGGTAAACAAACAGACCATTGGCAGTTATCGCAGAGGCGGCTTCAAACCAACCATCCAGTGGTGAGGGGGAGGTTCGGTGGAAGATTAAAGGTAATCCGCCCCAAAAAATGCAGGTAACAAAAGTAAGTGCCGTAATAAGATAGGATTCCCGGAGTCGGATTTCAGTATTGTTCCGATATACAAAAAAGAGAAATCCACCAGCGAGAAGTAAGTAACTACCCAACCAACGCAGAACGGTGTATCCGCCGTCGCCGTAAACATTCGCCCACAAGCTCGAGACCAACATCCCCGCACCGAGTAGAAACCAGGAGAACCCGACAAACCGCCAGACTGTTCGATATCGTAGTTGCATGTGCTCAAGTTACGCGATTGTGAGTTGAGAAACATACTATCCGGGAGCTACTCGGCACTTGCATCGAATCGAATGCCTCGGGAGTCATGACCGCTGGTGTACTTTCCCAGTGTGCGAATTCCTTTTTCAATCCGGTCTAATTTCTGTTTCAGCTGTGTGGATTCGGTTGATAGAAGAACCATCGTTTGGCGATCCAACTCCAATACTTTTTTTTTCAAATCGGGTGGCAATATCGGGGCCGACTGCTCGCGTCTCGTGAGTATCACGCTTACGGTAGCCTCGTCGCCGGCTTGGGCGGCTGCCAGCAACTGTTGTGACAAACGCAGGTATTGATCTGCGGTTAGTTTCTCACTCACCGAGCAACTCCGCCCCTTTTTGTTCGATTTCCTGAATTATACCTTCCCAAGTTGTTAGAATCGGGGTAAGTTCATACTCCAGTAAATCGGCAACCAGAATCCAGTCACTCTCTTCCTGAGCTCCGACAATTTCTTCGATCATCTCTCCGAGTGCAGAGTAGTGATCCAGCACCGGTTCGCCGTTAAATAAAAACGTACCAAAATCGAGTTTTAGAAGTCCGCGAATACGTTCGACGGTGTGAGTAATCAACGTCAACCCATCGGCGATTCTACCCATCGATTGACTTGCCTCGTTGATTTTTCCAAAGCGGTACCATTCGGTTGCATTTCCGATTTCCGCTTTCATCCGGACAATGAAGTCCTGCATCATCGGGAGAGTATCGAGTGCCAGCACGATGGGGTCGCCAGTAAACAGCTCGATGGTAGAAAACTCCTGAGCTGAACGGGAGTAGACTTCATGTTGAAATTTACCAGTAACATCCTCCCCATCGACCACGACGCGAACAATGCTTTTGCGCGGCGTTTGTACATCCGCTCCGATTTCCTTGATCGCTTCACGTAACGGAATCGCGTTCACATTCGAAAAGGGATAAGTTACACCGTCTATTTTCACTTGCATTTCTGCTCCTAACTTTCAAACAAAATATGAGTCGCGCTCAGTTATGGTACCGTGCGACGTTACCGATGTCCGGGAGTAATGCCGCTCCAACATCACTTGTAATATAGTGCGTACCCGATGGCGGTACGTATGTTTCTCAAGGATTGTCTGCAATTGTCGCAATCGTTTTTCTTCAGCCTGCTCGGGTTTGTGCAACAACCATTTTGCTAATGCAGTCGCATCATCCCGGCTGGTAAACGTAAAAAACGCCTCCGGTGAAAACAATCGCGTCAAATCCGATTGCCGGTCGGTGAGCAGGATACCGCCGCAGAGTGGGACGTCAAACACCCGTTGGTTCACTGCTGTTGGCATTTGATAGCTGGTAAGATTCAGAACAAACGCTGCTTTACTGTAAACATCGGGCAATTCGGTAAAGTAATTCACCGCGGGAAATCGTTGCAGTCCACCCGGAGCATACTGCCACCCTTCGTCGCCATAGACCGCAAACGGTATTGTTTCGGCGAGTGATTGAACTATCTGCCACCGGTATTGCCGCGACGCTTCGATCACAATCGCTGATTCTAACTCGAGGGATTGCGCTTTGTCGGATAGTTCCGGCATTTCGTTCCATTCCCAGATCGGCAAGCGATTCTGGTGTAGCCATTGCGATGCTTCAGCAATCCAGTGATCGAATTGCGGCGAATCAGGCAGTCGTTTCCGCCACTTCACGGCAGCAGCAAATTGGCTATCGCCGACAAACGTTCCGATTGCGTTTGATTTTTTCGCAGGAGCACGGAGGCGGCGCTCATCGCCGGCTAACGGCAGCCAAACTGAGTTTGGAAACCATTCCGCCAACCGTTTTGCGTACGCTTCTTCCCAGAGAAAGGTGGTCACCAAATCAGATTGATTCCCCCGGTGATTTTGTAGAATGTAACTCGGGGAATCGACAAACCAGCTTGCAATCGGTAGTTGTAACTTCTCTAGCAATCGCGTTAATGCCCCTTCTTCATCAAAACCTAAGTGGTTAATCGTCAATAATAAACTGGGATGGGTCGCTTCAACCGCTTCTAACAGCCGCTCGACAAAGGTGTTGCGCTGCCAAAAGGAAATCTCGACAACAGTGACTCCTTCAGCCCGCAGCGCTGCCAAGA
>JAOTSC010000122.1 GCA_030247525.1 bacterium
ACGCTGGACTGCTAACCGGATGTTGGAAAATGGCACGACCTATATCGATTCGCTCTACACTTCCAGTTCGGGAACAAATCTGAATGAACTAATCCGCACCGGACGCAGTGTCGTTAACTATCGTGGCAGTGGTTGGACGTTTGGCTGGGCTGGTATCAATTACTATAACAACAACATCAATAGCTGTCAGAATAACTTTAAACCGCTGGTAATCACCGGCATTGGTTGTGGTGTCGCGTATTTCAATTCGACCCAGCAATGTTTCGGTGAGTTATGGATGAAGTTGGGAACAACCTCTACGATTCGCGGTACTGCTGGTTTCATCGGCCCAACCTGGAATACCCACACCCAATTTAACAATCAATTGGATATCGGATTGTACCGGTTATGGCAACACGAAAAAGTTTCCAATATCTCGTTAGGATTAATGGCGGGGAAAGTACAAATGCTGGCAAGTTTCTCGGCATACTACCCGACCGACTCCAATATCAGGGAACTTCTACGGGCAGGATGTGGGCAATACATCTGTCTGAGTGATCCAACAATGAATGTGCAGGTCAGCCAGCCGCACCGCTTATTGGTATCTGCGCCACTATCAGTTGGTTTAGGAAGAACTACCTTACCATTCAGTGTATCAGATTTCTCAACAGGAGTGCCGAAAGAAAATCTGCTGGTTTCGGTTTTCGATACGTCAGGTGTAAAAGGTTCGGGGATTACCAATGCCCAAGGTATCGTCAGTATCCCGGTGAATTTGTCGGTGAATCCCGGCTACCTGAGATATGCGGTGACCGGAATTCAATCGGTACCGATACGCGATTCGATCCGGGTAACTTCAAACACAATTGCGGTTTCGATCAGCGAGTTTGCGCAATCTGATACAACCGGGATTATTGATACTTTTTTTTCACCGGGAGAAGCGGGACGTATCTCTTTCAACATCAACAATCATGGTGTTGCAACCGGACAACTTCGACTACAACCATCCACATCTTCACCAATGGTGCAGATTGTTACATCATCGATACAGATGGATACATTAATTGAAAACGAAACAATTCGGATTGATGGGATACGAATTGTCCTTTCGCAAAACTATCGTACTGGTTTGTTACCATTACGCATCGATGCCATTCATGGCTCCGACACCGTAGGAAGTGTGCAGTATCTCTTGCAGACCAGTCTGCCCCAAATCGATTTCATTTCTGCTATTGCCGACCCAACCGGAAATGCGCGACTTGATCGCGACGAAGTCACAACATTACAGATCGAATTTCAGAATAGTGGACGGCTGACACTTCGCAATGCTTCCATCACAATCGATACCGCTAACGATACTTTAGTAACGATTGATCCGCAAACAGGGACGATTGATTCGCTCGCACAAAACGCCTTCTGGTCGTCGGGAATGCGATTCCAAGCCACAGGAAGCCGCTATCTCCCGGCATATCATGTTTTACCAGTACGGGCGATTCTCTCGGCACAGTACCCAACCTTCCAGTATCGCGATACTGTTGTCTTCGATCTGATGACAGGCACCCTCGACATCAATGCCCCGACCCGAATGAGTAATGGCAACTATTATGCTTACGAGTCGGAAGATTCGCTCTACACCGATGCGCCGGAGTATGAGTGGCACGATGTAGCTCCCCGCTATGGTGGTAATGGCACAGCCCTCACAATTTCCGGCAGCAATGCTGTGGTGTCGGTGGATGTTCCCATTCATTTCGTTTACGATGGACAAGTGATCCCACGAATTACAATCAGCGCCGATGGTTGGATTACTACGGTACCAACCACAACAATGAATCTTTTCAATTCTGGTCTGCCCAACGAGGACTCTTTACGAGGAATGATTGTACCGTGGTGGGATGATCTCTGGATAACCACCGTAAATGGTCAAAATATTTTCACCTGGTATGATGCAAGTCAACACCGGTTTATTGTACAATGGGATAGTATCTCAAGTCGTACTGGTTTACCCCGTCTGACATTCCAAGTGGTTTTCTACGATGCGGTTCATTATCCGACAGCAACGGGAGTCAGCCGGTTTGACTTCGTGTATAAGAACATTGATCCATCAGTACTTGCGTTAAACACTGCGACGGTGGGCATTGAATCACTCAATGAACTCAATGGTATGGAGATTTTGTTTGACGGTACCCTTGACTCTCTTAGTCACAATTTTCAATCCGAACGGGCAATTCGATTCACTTCTAATCTACCGCGGATGAGAAACTCCACCTGGGTTACACCGCAACGTGTGAACAAACCAATTCCGGAAACGTTTCAGGTTTCTGAACCGTACCCGAATCCCTTCAACCCGGAAACCCAAATCGACATCTCTCTCCCGAATACCGGGAAAGTAACGGTTGCGATTTTCGATGCTCTCGGTCGGCAAGTCGACTTGTTGTATTCGGGAACCCTCAATGCTGGAGTGTATCCGATGACGGTTCGAGGCAAATCGTTATCGGCGGGTGTATATTTTGTTTCAATCCGATGTAACAATACCACAGCAATCCGAAAAGTTGTATTGTTAAAGTAACTCTTTCTCACATCTCTAATCAGGGGGCGCTATGAAAAAGCTCCACGTATTCCTGCTTATCGTGTTGACTATGGGAATTTGCGTTACCGCAAGTGCCCGGGTTGGCAGTACCGAACGCTTCCGTAACGCCATTGCAACGACAGCGCCCGACGAATTTGTCCGGGTAACCGTCGCCTTTTGGGATCAAATCAACACTGCCGACTTGGAAAAACTGGTAGCGGGTAAAGCACGCCGAGAGTGGCGTAAGGTTACAATCCCGGCGATGATGGAGTTTGCCGATCAGTCGCAAAATCGCGTCCGCTCGGAATTGTACGGTATGGAGCAAACGGGCGATGTGCGCAATATCCGAATCATTTGGACTTCGAATGAGATAAACTTTGAGGCAAAAGTTAGCTCATTGCAGGGGTTCTTCGACCGTTTCAACGAACTGCGAAGTATCGACCTCGATCCCAACATCCCGATTGATCAGTTGATCGATACCCAACGTGATGTCATAGCGCCACCACCCCCGCAAATCAATACGATCGGTTGGGGTATCCAAGACATTCAGGCACCTCAAATTTGGTCGATGGGATACACCGGACAGGGAATCGTCATTGCCAATATCGACACTGGTTGCGACACAACCCATGCCGCGTTAGTTGGCAGGATTTGGCATAATCCCGGTGAGATTTTCAACAATGGAATCGATGATGACAACAACGGTTACATCGACGATAACTGGGGATGGAATTTTGACTCAAACAACAATAATCCCGCGTATGTTACACAGTCGCATGGCACCAATACTTCGGGGATTATGGTGGGTCAAGCGATAAACGATACGATTGGTGTAGCGCCTGGTGCAAAACTGATGGTGTTGAAAAACGAATCCGGTGGAGAAGCCGGTTATCGATTAGCTTCGCAGTACGCAGTGCGTTCCGGTGCCGATGTGATCAGCTCTTCGTTATCGTATAAATGGCCTTCCGGTCCTGACTATCAAGCGATGCGGATTGCTATGATTGCCGAGTATTATGCCGGTGTCATCCGTGCCAATTCGATTGGAAATCAAGGCAATTCATTAGGTACCTATCCGATTCCTTTTAACATCGCAACGCCCGGCAATTGCCCACCACCGTGGCTACACCCCTACCAGACGATTCGTGGTGGTATCAGTTCGGTGATGGGGTGTGGTGCTTACGAATCGAACCAAACTTTTGCAACATACACTGGGCGCGGTCCCGCGGCGTGGGATACGATTATGACCCCGAGTCGACCGGAGCTTCCCGATTCGCTTGCCGATTATCCGTGGCGTAACGGTTCGATGCAGGGTTTGATGAAGCCGGATGTGAGCATGCCGACTACCGTGCGGACTTGCTCTCCGGGTGGCGGGTATGAAACTGGATTTAATGGAACTTCGGCAGCGACTCCACATCTTGGCGGTGCTCTTTGTCTACTGTTGTCAGCCGCACCGGAAGCAATGATTTCTGATGTTTGTCAAGCCCTGAAAATGACAGGTGATACAACAAATATCAATGGTCAATATCATCTGTATGGTACGGGACGTGTCCGATTACTACCAGCAATTAATTATCTCATGGGACTGCAGGTTAACGGTTCGCTTAGTGGTGTCGTGACCGATACAATTACGCGCTTACCGATGAGTGACGTCCGGATCGAAGTACAATCGACATTCCCGGTTGTTACGACGACCGATGCCGAAGGAAGATTCTTTGCCCAACGTGTTCGTCCCGGAAATTGGAATGTCGTTGCTACGAAAGCTGGCTATTTAGCAGCACAATTATTGTCAGTCGCAATCGATACGAATGAAACAACTGTAGTTGAAATTGGAATGGCAGGTCCGCGGATAGCAATCAGCCCTGATACCCTCCGAATAAGTGTTCCACAAGGTGCATCAGATGTTTCGTTTATCCGGATTGAAAACAATGGTGTTGATACCGTTCGTTGGCAAGCGCGTACACTGCGACCCAGCAGTGGCGCTGATACGACCGGTCAACCCTTACTCAACATCAACGTAACCCAACTAACTGGCGAAACTCAGTTGAATGGCGTCGAATGGGCGTGGGGTTACATCTGGGCAACCGGTTCCAATAGTGCCTCGGAGCCCAATAAAGTATACAAGTTTAGTCGAACAGGTGCTTTACTTGCATCTTATGATGCACCACATCAAAATAACGTGATTGGATTACGTGATTTAGCCTTTGATGGACAATACCTTTGGGCGTCGGAACCGGCGTCAGGTACCGGTTGGATTTATGGCTTCGATTCACTCTGTGTGTTACGTGATAGTATCCCATTAGCGAACATTAATCCAGCGCGCGCTGTCGCCTATGACCCCGCCGAGCAAGTTTATTACGTCGCCGATAATCTCTCCAGCATTTATGGATACCGGAGAAATGGGCAGACCGCGCGGGTGATTCCGAATCCGCAACAATCCTATCACATCTTTGGCATGGCTTGGTATCCCGCCGATCCCGATGGTATGCCGTTGTATGTCTTCTCGCAAGACAGTACGCCAATGATGAAACTCTCGAAAGTGAACATTGCAACGAATCAATTCCGGGTTGTTGGATTGGTTGATACAACAACTGGCTATACTTCCGGTGGTTTAGCGATTGCAACCGATTGGGATTTTACGACCACCGCTCTGTTGGCAGTTGCAAAAGGTACTTCACAAGATGACTTCATTCGCGTGAAAGAGTTATCGTTCCGTCATCCTTGGGCGGTGCTGAATCGCACAGCAGGATCTGTTGCAGGTGGAGTGGCAGACTCGGTACGCATCGACTTTTCCGGGGTTACGACTCCATTAGGTGATTGGCCGTTGGAAATTCAATTCACTCATAACACACCACAGCCGATGAAATCGGTTCTCACTGTGTTGTCGGTCTATGAAGTTAGCGTCGATCCCAATCATCAGGTGGGAATCCCTTCGACGTTTACCGTCGGCGAGTTGTATCCGAATCCCTTTAATCCAAAATCGCAAATCAAGGTATCGCTGCCACAAGCGAGCAACCTTAAGATTGTGCTTTTCGACCGGATTGGCCGTGAAGCTGCCAGTATCGAACAGAAAGGTCTGCAAGCCGGCGCGCATGCGGTGACGGTGGATGGTACGAACTTAGCGAGTGGATTGTATTTCCTGAAAATTGAAACCAATGCCGGTGTTGCAGTACGAAAAGGAGTTCTCCTGAAATGAAACGCGTTGTACAACTTTTCATTCTCGTAATGGTAGTTTTGTCGGCAAGCTTTGGGTTTGCACAGGATAAAGCGCCGTCAGTTACGCTAAAGGGTTTCGATGGAAACGCGGTCGAACTATCCCAGTATTGGGAGAATGGGCCAGTGCTGATCGATTTCTGGGCGACCTGGTGTACCCCATGTAAAGAGTCGCTGCCCCATTTCGATGAGATTTACGCGAAGTACAAAGACAAAGGTTTGCAGGTGTTAGCAATTTCAGTCGATGCTCCCAAATCGATGTCGAAAGTGCAACCGTTCATCGTCGGTGAGGGCTTTACCTTTACGACCTTACTCGACCCCAACAGCGAAGGATTGAAAGCATTCGGTGCGAAGAATATCCCCCACACTGTGTTAGTCGGTAAGGGGGGTAAAATTCTTCATACGAAATTCGGGTACCTCCCCGGTGACGAAGAAAAACTGGAAGAGGAAGTGAAGAAGGCGCTTGCCGAAATCGCTGTTCCCGAATCGAAATCCGAAGCGGTGAAAGAAGGAACGCCCAATGCGAAGTAAGTTTGTAACGCTCGCTATCGCATGTACAACATGTCTGTCACTATCGATAGAAAGCAGTGCCCAACTTCCCGGGAATGCTTCGGCTACTATGTCCAATCGAACGAATTGGGCGGATGGTGTAGAGCAGGAACTGTCAACCGGGAATGATAAACGGAAGTTATACTTCGAGAATATCTTTGAAGCGCGTATCGCAATTTCCGAGCAGTTTACCGCCGGATTGCGACACACGACTTACCAACCGAGTTACTGGAACGAACGAGTCACCGGAATCGAGTCGCTCGATAAAAAATGGTTGCAGTATTCGCGAGACTTCTATTCGATTCGAGTTGGAAATAGCTATACCTCCTGGGGACGCGGGCTAACGCTTTCGTTACAGGAAGATTTCGACCAGGGGTTGGATGCCGGAATCGATGGATTGCTCCTGAAATTCAATAAGGGACCGGTTGCGGTAGAAGTGATTCGTGGTTCGTCGGAAGATGATCCTGCCGGTCTTACTAAACCGAATGACATTGAAGGTATCAATACCGAAGTCAGTTTTACCGGTGGTAAAGTTGGCGCGAGCTACCTGCGGATACTACCAGATGGTTCCTACTTGGAACAAAAAATTCCCGGCGGTTATGTTTCTTATCAAAAGACCATTCGCGGAATCGGTTTGGTGAGTGGTTGGGTAGAGGCATCGTGGCAGGCTTTTCCCAATAAAACCAAATTGAACAATCGCGGTTGGTTCGGTTCGTTTGCCGTTGCCCGAAAAGGATTATCGATTCTATGCGAGTATAAAGATTACCAATACGAAAAAGCGTTTGGAAACCTATTACCTTTCCAAGCTCCACCAATTTTACAGCGCGAGCTCATTTCTAAATTGATGTCATCTCATCCCCATAATCCGCGCTACGAAGATGAAATCGGTTGGCAACTCGAAGCGAATTACAAACCGTCGAAGCGGCTTGGTCTATCGTTCTACACTGCACAATCGTCGATTCACCACGGTTCGCCGCTACCCTCGATGGAAGAGAAAGAGTCGCCGTTCTGGGAAGCGTTGGTTGAAACGAATTGGAAAGTTCGGCCGACGACTAATCTCCGCTTTCAAGTGGCACGGTTTGAGGAAGCAATCTGGAACGATCAATTCGGTATCGCTTCCGTTCACAACGAGCGTACTGGTTTATTGCTGGGAATTCAATCGCCGTTGTTTTGGAAATTGACTGTTGACGGCTCCGTTGAGCAGATGATGACGACGAATGTTCTCCGCGACGAAGATATCACCGATCAATACATCAGCGCAACGTTCTCGATTCCCGGCACTGGCGCATTTTCGGTTTCGTTCGATCATACCGACGACGATCAGGAAGTCGGCGGCCCTAACTGGATTGGAGCAGAACTAACCGCGCCGATTCACGACGGCATTCAAATTCAATGTTTTGGTGGGAAAGAACGCGGTGGCATCAAATGCAGTAGCGGACGTTGCCGCTTAGTGAATCCGTTCGAGGGAGTGCGCATCGGTGTCGAAGCCACCTTCTGAGCGGCATCCGGCAGCCATCGGCAAACTACTGGAACACCCGATAATTCAGGCGCTCTCGTTACATCCAACGGCAGCAAAAGCGTTGTGTCGGGAAGAGGCGCAGCGACAACGTGACGGGAATTTTCCTGTTGGTTCGCCATTAGAAGGTGGTGCTGAACGGATTGCCGAAACCACCCAATCGATTTTATCTCCCGGTTATCCCAAAGTAATTAACGCGACCGGTGTGTTACTGCACACCGGTTTAGGTCGTGCCCTCTTAGCCGATGCCGCCATAACCGCTATGATGGAAGCGGCGCAGTCCTGTTACCTTGAGTTAGATCAAACTACCGGTAACCGAGGCGATCGTTGGCAAGCGGTCGAGCGAAAGTTAACGCTGTTAACCGGTGCCGAAGCGGCATTGGTTGTCAATAACTGTGCATCGGCGGTGCTGCTTGCATTGAATACCATCGCCAACAAGAAAACTGCAATCGTTTCACGCGGGGAGTTAGTGGAAATCGGCGGTGGTTTCCGGATGCCGGAAGTGATGAACCGGGCTGGTGTAAAACGAGTTGAGGTTGGCACCACTAATCGCACCCGCCTTTCCGATTTTCGCGATGCTATCACACCGCAAACAGCTGCATTACTAAAAATCCATCCCTCCAATTATCGCATCATAGGATTTACCGAAGCGCCGAATCTATCCGAGTTGGTTGCATTAGCCGACGAGCATTCGTTACCGGTGTTTGAAGACTTGGGAAATGGGCTTTTGTTCGATATCTCCCAATTCGGATTGCCAGCAGAATTGACTGTTTACGACAGTTTGAATGCTGGAGTACACGTCGTGGCAGTATCGGGCGATAAATGCCTTGGCGGACCGCAAGCAGGTATTTTGTTGGGGAAGCGGGAGTGGATAGCGAAATGCAAGAAGAATCATCTGCTGCGGGCGATTCGTCCCGATAAGTTAACGCTTGCCGCTCTCGACGCGACATTGGCATTATGGCTTTCGAATCGGCAGTGCGATATCCCGTTTTATGCAATGCTGTCCGCCCCCATCGAACAGCTATTCAGTCGCGCTAACGCTGTACTACAAGCTCTTACAGTCGTTCAAACCAACTATACGCTGTCAGTCGAACCCGATGAAGCGATGATTGGTTCTGGTACGATGCCACAAAGCCCCTTTCCGGATGTATCGCTAACGATCCGTTCCCATTCGATAAAGCCCGCACAGTTAGCTAAGCGACTCCGCACCCACACCGTTCCGATTATTCCCGTTGTGAAAGACGATACATTACGCATTCATTTTCGTTCGATTTTACCGAAAAACGATTCCATTCTCAGCGATTCCCTCCGTACATTGCTCTATTAACTGCAACGCGGAGGCTGCGATGCGTTTTCTCACGATTCTCCTTGTGATTCTAACACTTGCCGCAACTGCGGTGGCAAGTAAAGTGATTGTTCTGCCTTACAAAGGTGCGATTGGACCCGTCGCACAATTGCAGTTGCAACGCGCCATCGAACAAGCGAAAGAAGAACTTGCCGAAGCGGTTGTGATTGAATTGGATACCCCCGGCGGACTGCTCTCGACCACCCGCGCTATGGTGAAAGACATCCTTAACTCACCGGTGCCTATTATCGTATTTGTAGCTCCCAGTGGCGCTCATGCCGGGTCGGCAGGAGTGTTTCTAACGATGTCGGCGCACGTCGCGGCAATGGCGCCCGGTACTAATATCGGCGCAGCTCATCCCGTGAATCTTGGCGGGGGAAAAGCCGATTCGATTGCGGGTCCTATGGGTGACAAAGTCCTGAACGACGCGGTCGCACAAATTAAAACCATCGCGGCACAACGTGAACGCAATGTCGAGTGGGCTGAGAGAGCAGTACGCCAATCGGTATCAATTACCGAGACCGAAGCGGAATCGCTCAATGTTATCAATACGATTGCCTACAACACGGTCGAGCTGTTGCGAAAAATCGATGGCAAAAGCGTGAAGATGACGAATGGTGCGGTACGGATAATAACAACGCATAACACGAAAATCATTCACCACGAACCGGGCGTTACCGACGAATTGCTCAACTTTCTTGCCGATCCAAACGTGGCGTACATCTTTTTTGCGTTAGGTTTTTACGGATTGCTGTTTGAATTACAAAACCCCGGTGCGATCTGGCCGGGTGTCATCGGTGGTTTGAGTCTCATCTTCGCATTCATGTCGTTTCAAGTGTTGCCGGTCAATCTTGCCGGTGTCATGTTAATCATTATTGCGTTTGTTTTATTCATCTTGGAAGTGAAGATAATCAGTAAAGGTGCCTTTACCGTGGGCGGTATCGTCGCACTGATTACCGGATCACTTCTCTTATTCGATTTACCGGACGATATGCCAGGAATCAATTGGGCGGTTATTGCCGGCGTAGTCGTGTCAACCGTACTGTTTTTTGTTTTTGT
>JAOTSC010000123.1 GCA_030247525.1 bacterium
ATCCAATACCTATTGAATATATCGATAATGTTCTATTGACTTCCTGATTTCCATCAAATACATTGTTATTTTCCCGCTCACATCTCTTAAGGAAACTACCATGCGATTCATTTTGTGCATAATTGCGATGTTACTTGCGACCCAAATTTTTGCCCGAGCGAACTACACCGGATATTCTGGCGCTCCCGGACGTCAAACTTGTGCGATCTCTTGCCATGGCAATTCGAGTGGTACTATGCAAGTTGTCGGTTTTCCCGCTGAATATACACCCGGACAGCAGTACCGTATCTCAATTCGGAAAACTTCCGGAAGTTCAATTCGAAACTTTAATGCTTCTTGTCGGGTCGGCACCGGATCCACCAATGCGGGTGTAATAACGGCGAGCACGAATACGGCAGTCTATAGCGTCACCGGTGAAACAAATGGTATACACTTGTCTACCTCAGGGCGGGATTCTGGTGTCTTCAATTGGACGGCACCTGCTGCAGGTACCGGTACAGTTCGTCTTTACATGGGTGGTATGCAAGGAACCAGTGCAAACGGACCGAATACGACCTACATCGGAACAAGCAACGAAATCATTGCAAATCTACCCGGAGCGGCATCAAATCCTAACCCATTAAATGGCGCAGTTAATATCATTCCGGGTGTCAATCGGTTGACTTGGTCACCAGGTGCCAATGCAAATTCCTATGATGTGTATTTTGGAACAACCAATCCACCGGTGTTGGCAGGTTTCCGCTCCGACACAACTTATACGACCGATACATTGATGCCGGGGATTACCTACCATTGGCGAGTCGATTCGCGGAATGCGAATGGATTCACCCAAGGGACTGCTTGGAGCTTCACTACGTTGGTTCCTTCACCCGCATTGAATCCGCAACCGGCGAACAGCGATACGATAACCACCAATCCAGTTACCCTTCAGTGGGATATTGCAGCAACCGTTACTCCGACCAATATCGTGCTCCGCCTCGGTACACAAAATCCGCCACCTGTAATCGATACGCTTGCCAGCGATACACGCACACATCTCGATTCATTGCTCCAAAGTAATGTCACATATTACTGGCAGGTCGACCAGATTTTCCCGTGGGGTGTTACAACGGGAACGACGTGGAGTTTTGTCTACAACGAACCGAGTACGATTCACCAAACGCCAACGGCATTGCCCAATGCGATACGGTTGGAACCAGCGTACCCGAATCCGTTCAATCCGATAACGACGATCCGCTATGCGATTCCGCAATCGGCGTCAGTAACCTTAAAAGTGTACAATCTTGCCGGGAACGAAGTCGCTTCGTTGGTGGAGATGTATCAACCGGCTGGCAACTATGCCGTGAATTGGGACGCCAGTAACGTGGTGTCCGGGGTCTACTTTTACCGATTGACGGTAAACCATCAAACACTCAGCGGGCGGATGCAATTCGTGAAGTAACCGGTTACCAATTCGTTGCATCATAATATCAACATCATACGTTCGGGCGGTAGGCAACTACCGCCTTTTCGTTAGGAACAAAGTAACGAAAGTTGGTGAAATGGATTGTAAGCGTCCCTTCGAGAAAGTATCTTCTGGAAAGATTACAGTGAGGAAACCATGTACAAACAGATCACGATCAAAAACTTTCGCGGCATCCGTGAGCTGACCGTTCCATTGAGTCAGTTCAATATCTTTACGGGGAAGAATAATGCGGGAAAATCTACTATACTTGAAGCTTTGTTTTTATCAGTGTTACAAGATGCAAGAGCAGCCGACTGGATAGCTGGTTTTCGTGGGGCCATAAACAACTGGCAGAAACTCGAAGCTTGGCGATACTTCTTTTCAATTGGAATTGATAAACCAAGTGTTGAAATTTCACTAGTTGATGATCACGACCAAACAAAGCAACTGTCAATTAATCTGTACAATCTTGCAGCACAAGGAAAGACTTTTATCGACAAAGAATTCGAGGGAACCATTATTCACGATACGATTGATGAGTATTTGTCTACAGGTTTGCTGTTTACGAGCAATCAAACGAGCAATATCTATGATTACATGTCTTCGATAAGAGTTGTAGCTGATCAGTCAAATCCGATTTACGAGAAGAACCAAGAGCCGTTACAACCAATTGGACGGGTGCCTTATTTACATTCTGCGTGGACAGGATTTGAATCGACAGCGAGAGAATACAGTAAGTTAAAGATTGAAATGAAAAACCGTATTGTGTTCGATGCTATCAAAGCTATTGAACCAAGGTTGAAATCAATTTCAATCGAAGCTCCCACAGGTGTACCGTCTTTATACGTGGATATTGGGCTTAACCGTTTACTCCCAATTTCTTTTTTAGGAGATGGTACAATTTGGATTAGTGATGTAACAACTGTGATTGCATCCTCTGAAGTCAATGCCGTGCTTCTTGATGAAGTAGATTCAGGTTTGCATTTTTCAGTTATGAAAGAAGTTTGGAAGCATATCCACAAAATTGCAAAAGAGTGCAACACCCAAATCTTTGCCACAACCCACAGCCGCGAGTGCATCATGGCGGCTCACGAAGCATTCATCGAGGATGAAGCGAACGGGATGCCGTATGAATTGAGTGTACACAAATTAGCTCGCTATGACGACGAAACACGGGTTGCGACGTTTGGAAAGGAAACATTAACAACATCATACGATTTGGACTTAGAGGTTCGATGATGAATAAGACTAATTTCGATTTTTCGTACTCGAAGTACATCGTTTGCGAAGGTGAAACGGAATTTGAGTTGCTCCAACGTCAATTGAACGATCTTGGAATTACATCGATTGCCGTGTTTCCCAACAAATCTATTCGCGTTCAAACTGTTACAACAGAGGATACAACACCTACTAATGAACCGTCATCAGATACAACCGGAACGAGTGGAATTCCCAGCTACTTAAAAGCAATTGCTGACCAGAATCTCGGTGCACGACTGAGAGGTATACTGGTAATCCGAGATGCTGATACTGATGCACAAAAAGCTGAAAAAGCATTAAAACACGATTTGGTAAAAAGTGGGCTAACAGTGGAGGAGGAACTTCCAAGAAACGTAAATGAGTTTTCTGATAATTTTCCTCGAATTGCAATTAGTATTCTACCTTCCATTGTTGAAAAAGGAATGTTGGAAGACCTGTGTGTACAAGCAGTAGCCGTAGATCCAATTAATGATTGTATTCGAGAATATTTCAAGTGTACTTCTGGGTCCGGTGTAAATGTTGATCCATTATATATGGGTAAGGCGTACATGCAGGTTTGGTCAGCTGTACGTTACAGACCAGCAGCGCCGTTCCACGCGGCTATTAAAGCTGGAAAGTTTGATAACGAGCTACGACACCCCGCCTTTACTACACTTCGTAACTTACTTGTCGAACTTGATAGACTATAACCATGTCCAGAATCCGCGTACTGCCTGAAGTTGTTGCCAATCGAATCGCTGCCGGCGAGGTAGTCGAACGTCCGGCATCGGTTCTGAAAGAATTGGTGGAGAATGCTATCGATTCCGGTGCGAACCGCATCGAGGTGCAAATTCGCGGCGCGGGACGAACCCTCATTCAAGTGACAGATAACGGCAGCGGCATGGATCGCGACGATTTGCTCTTAGCGTTCGAGCGTCATGCGACCAGTAAAATTCGTCAATTCGAAGATTTAGAACAATTGATGTCATTGGGTTTTCGCGGCGAAGCATTACCATCGATTGCATCGGTTGCCCGCATCGAAGTCCGCACCCGGATGGCAGAGGAGGAGACTGGTTGGTATCTCGCCATCGATGCCGGGCGCATCGTCCGGATCGAACCGATTACCGCCGGGGTCGGATCGCAATTCACCGTAAAAAGTTTGTTCTATAATGTCCCGGCACGCCGGAGATTTTTGAAATCCAATGCAACGGAATTCGGACATATTCACGTCCGGTTCAAGCGGTTTGCGCTTTCCAATCCGCAAATCGGTTGGAAGTTTTTTAACGACGACGAATTGTTGTACGACTTAGCGCCGGGGACGACGACACAGCGCGTCGAGCAGCTCTTCGGCGAAAAAATCGCTGCCGACTTACGCGAAATCAAGTACGAAAGCGATGGCATTAAGTTACACGGTTTGGTAGGAACCGCCTCCTTATTGCGAGTACAACGCGGCGATCAGCATTTATATTTGAATGGTCGCGCCATTCGGTCTCCATTGATTACCGGCGGCGTCACTGCCGGTTTAGGACAAATTGCCGAACCGGGTACTTATCCATTCTACATTCTATTCCTCGAACTCTCACCGCGACAATTCGATATCAACGTTCACCCCTCGAAAGAGGAAGCGAAATTCGATAATGAGCCGTTACTGCGCCGGGTTGTGATGGAGGCGGTACGCGACGCTTTGCGCAGCGGCGGTTTAGAAGAGCCGACTCATCGGTTCGATGCGGAAAGTCAAAGCGCGAAACCGGTATCGGATCGATACTATCCGCAAGCCGAGCCCGCGCTACCGAATGCGCCGGTACCCCATCCCCACAACGGCGACTCACCTCACCCAACGCAACCTCACGCCAAACGGGAAACTGGTTTCTTCGATGCGCCACAAGGGTATATCCCCGTGCGTTATCGTGAGCGTCCTACCGAGCAGTACTCTTTCCTGCAGGCGCGGCGCGATTACGCGACGCCATCGGGCCGGGAAGCGGCGAATGCAAGCGAAGAGAGTGCTTTGCTCACCGCATTAGAGGGTATTCACCGCGGGGAAGCGCCGCAGCTCTGGCAAATGCAAGGGAAGTACATTCTGGTACAAGTACCCTCCGGATTGGTGATGATTGATCAGCATGTCGCGCACGAGCGAATCCTGTATGAACGGGCAACCCGGACAATGGCACGCGATGGCTGGCCGATTCAGGAAATGTTGTTTCCCATCGAGTTTGCAGCCAGCCCGGAAGACGTCGAAACTGTGCGTGAGCTATCCAGCGATTTAGCGCGTGTTGGATTCAAGCTCGCCATCAAAGACGCGAAGACCCTTGTGTTAACCGGTTTTCCACAAGGGCTGCGGTCGGGTAATGAGGATCAATTGGTGTTGCAAATGCTCGATTTGTATCGCCGTGATTTTGAAGCGCGTCCCGCCGATATGGATCGATTGGCTGCCACCTTTGCCTGCAAAGCGGCGGTGAAAGCGGGGATGCCGCTTGCCACTTCCGAAATGCTGCATTTGCTGGAAGAGTTGTTTCGTTGCGATTTACCCTATGTTTGTCCTCACGGCCGTCCGGTACTCATTCAATTAACAATCGACGAACTTGACCGCCGGTTTGGACGCAGTGGCGGATGAAACCTCTTCTCTGTATTGTCGGACCAACGGGCAGCGGTAAAACGGCGGTAGGAGTCGCCGTTGCCAAATCTCTGTCGGCAGAAATTATCTCCATCGACTCCCGCCAATTGTATCGCGGGTTTCGCATCGGTGCGGCGCAACCGACGGAAGCAGAGTGCGCCGGGATTCCGCATCATCTCATTGACTTTCAAGATGCCAACAAACCGATGACAGCCGGACAGTTTGCGAAACTTTCCCATGCGAAAATCCTCCAATTAGTAAGTGCCGGAAAAAACGTGATACTGGTCGGTGGATCGGGCTTGTATTTTCGCGCGATTTTCGACGGTTTGTTTCAAGGACCGCTCATCGAGGAAGCGTACCGGGTAGTATTGCGGGAACGCGCCCGTATCGAAGGAGTACCGGCACTGCACGATGAATTGCAACGGATCGATCCGGCATTGGCGCAAAACATTATGGCGAACGATTACCCACGCATCGAGCGAGGGCTTGAAGTGTATCATGCATCGGGAAAAACGATGTCGCAATGGTGGAAAGAACAAGAGCGCGAGTTTGAGTTTAGCCCGATATACGTTGGACTCAGCCGCGACCGTGCCGATGTGGTGAACCGGATAGCGAAACGAACGAAAGAAATGCTCGCTACCGGATGGATCGAGGAAGTCCAAACGTTGCTTGCCGCAGGCTATGATGAAGCGATTGACCGGGAAAAATTTCATGGCTACCGGGAGCTTGCCGCGTATCTGCGGGGAGAAATCATGCTTGCCGAAGCCGAAGAGCGAATCAACATCGTTACCCGGCAATATGCGAAACGGCAAATGACGTGGTTCCGGCATACGAAAAATGTGACATGGGTCGATGTAAAACCGGACGAAACGACGTTAGAGACAGCGCAAAAGATTCTCACCACTTGGCAAGATTCGATTGCGTAGGAACAATCGGGTAGCGTAAGTCAGTTTTCTTACTACATATTGTACTTTCCCATTTCTCAGATAATGAGAGCAACCGATGAATAATTTTCGCCACGTCAAAATATTAGCAACCGTCGGACCGGCATCGTCGGATCCGGTAGTTTTACGCGACCTGATTGCGGCAGGGGTGGATGCGTTTCGGTTGAATGCATCGCACGGAAAACCGGATCAATTGCGCGAATGGATTCCGAAACTGCGTGCCGCCGAAGCCGAAGCTGGAAAGCACATCGCGATCCTGCTCGATCTACCCGGCCCGAAATTGCGGGTCGGACAACTCCCGAATGAGGGTATTGAGTTGGTAGTGGGAGCTGAAATCGTGTTTGTTCCCGATGGCGAAAGCGGCGGCATTCCTGCCGGGGATTGGTCGCTCTTGCAGCAAGTGAAACCGGGCGAACCGATTCTTCTTTTCGACGGTCGATTGCAAGCGACTACGATAAAAGTTGAAGCAAAACGTATTACCGGTAAGGTTGTCGTTGGCGGTCATTTGATTTCAAGGAAAGGAATCAATCTGCCCGGAACCCGATTCGATTTACCCGATTTATTGCCGCAGGATATTGCTGCGCTCGATGCCGTTGCTTCCGAAGTCGATTGGGTTGCCCTTTCGTTTGTGCGTTCGCCTCATGCCGCGCAGACCTTGCGGGAAGCGCTTATAGCAAGAAATTCCAAAGCGTGGATCATGGCGAAAGTGGAACGTCCGGAAGCCATCGAACAATTGGACGAGATCATTCAAGCATTCGACGGGATCATGGTCGCGCGGGGTGATTTAGGTGTCGAGCTGCCCCTCGAAGACGTACCGCGCTTGCAACGCCGGGCGTTAGCGGCATCGCTTGCCGCAGGAAAAGTAGCGGTTACCGCTACCGAAATGTTGGAGACGATGATTACCGAACACCGACCGACCCGGGCGGAAGCGTCCGATGTTGCCGGTGCAGTTTGGCAGCATACCGATGCGGTCATGTTATCAGCGGAAACGGCAACGGGTAAACACCCGGCGCTGGTTGTGCAAACGATGGCTCGCATCATCGCCGATGCCGAGCAAGAAATCGATACCGAAATTCTGCTGCGACGACGTGGCGGGAAAAGCGAGACCGAGGAAGCGATTGCCCGCGGTGCGGCGTGGATGGCATTGGATTTGCAAGCCGAAGCGATTGTCACACCAACTGCGAGTGGTTTGACCGCGAAACGGGTTGCGCGCTTCCGGCCGCGAACAAAAATCATTGCGACGAGTCCCAATGCTTCCGTCTTGCGTAAATTATCACTGGTCTCCGGTGTACGTTGTGTAGCGGTATTGGAAAACAGCCATCCGATAGAATCGTCGCTATTGGCGGTTACCGGATTATTCGGTCTATCGAAAAACTCACAAATCGTCGTAACCGGTGGTTGGCCACACGGCGCTGGGCAGACGAACTTTGTACAGGTGCGAAAACTGTGAATCAATCCGAAGCGAAACCGAATGTAACGAATAACAGCGGCAAGCGATTGTTTCAGCTTGCCCGCAAGCGTTGGTACCTCACTCTGATCATCCTTGTCGTGTTGGGATACTGGGGATATCGCAGCTTCTTTGGTGTAAGCGATGAGTACGCAACTGCGGAAGTGAAACGCGGTACCTTCAAAATCGAAGTGACTGAGACCGGAGTCGTTCGTGCTGTAAAGTCGGTATCGGTAGTCGCTCCGAAATCACAAACCACACTGCAAATCATCGATATGGTACCAGAGGGAACGACTGTAAATGTGGGTGATTTACTCATCCAATTCGATCCCACCGAGCTACAGAAGAAAATCGACGACAAATCTGCAGAGTTAGAAATCGCGCAAGCGAATTTACAGAAGTTCCGTTCGGAAATGGAATCGAATCGCGCAAAATCGAAAGGGGAGTTGGAATCCGCCGACGCTCAATTCAAACAAGCGAAACTCCGGTTACAACAAATGGAATTTGAAGCAGAAGTAAAAAAAGAAGAAGAGCGGTTGGCGATGCGGCAGGCGGAGATTTCCTACGAACAAGCGCGGGCGCGGATCGTAGCGCAGCTAACCGCTGACTCTGCCGATTTACGAACATTGGAATTGAAAATCAAACAAGCGCAACTCGATCTTGATAAAGCGCACAATGATTTGAAAGATCTGCGGATTGAAGCGAAACAACCCGGGCTTGTTGTCTACCTCGAAATGTGGAAAGGCAACAACATGGCGAAGATTCAAGTTGGCGATCAACCGTGGCGAGGGATGTCGTTGTTAGAGATTCCCGATTTGAGTTCGATGGAAGCGAAAATCGAGGTGAACGAAGTGGAAGTTGCGCGGATAACAAAAGGGGCACCGGCAAAAATTGTGCTCGATGCATTCCCCGATCCCGCATACACTGGCAAAGTCAAAGAGATTTCGGTATTGGCACGGCGAAAAGAGAACGATGAAAATGTCAAAGTGTTTGATGTCGTTGTTTCGATCGATTCCGCGAGTTCGATGATGAAACCGGGCATCACAGCGACTGTAGCGGTGTTGGCAGAAGAAACCGCCAATGCGGTGTATGTTCCCATCGACGCTATCGAGACCGATTCGCTTTCCTATGTATATGTCGTAGGAACTACCGGCAGTAAACGAACGCAAGTGAAATTAGGTAAACGCAACGACGATTTTGTCGTAATAGAGAGTGGCGTCGAACCGGGACAAAAAGTTCGGTTGCTTAGTAAAAAAGTGAAGAGCGACGACGAGGAGGAGAAACCGGAAGCCACCACCTCAGTAAATAAAAGTCAGCGGGTAGTTACACGTGGTCGCTGAACGTACTAAAAAGTTTCTGAATACGACCAAGCAGTCGATCGACGACAGCATGCGGAGCTTTCGCGCGCACCGTTTGCGGACGGCGCTCACATCGTTGGGCGTTATCTTCGGTGTAGCCGCCGTGATTGCGATGTTGGCGATTGCGGAAGGGGCGAAGCGCGATGCGGTGCAAGCGATCGAAAAATTAGGTCTTTTGAATATTTTTGTGACCAATGGCGGAAAAGAGGAAGATCAGGAAGCGGCGAAGAAAAAGAATCCCGACGGATTGTTACTTGACGATGGCGAAGCGTTGCGGCAAATCGTACCTGGGGTTTCGACCGTAATTCCTAACATCCGAAAAATGCAGAAGGTGAGAAACACCCACGCTTCGGAGACCGCGTCGATTGTCGGTACTGAGATCGATTTTCTTTATGCGACCAACCGCGAGATTCGCATTGGAAGACTGTTGCACCCTCTCGATGAAGAGGAAGGGGCACGGGTAGCGCTGTTGGCAAGTGAAATTGCGAAGAAACTGTATCCCACGGAAATGCCGGTCGGGAAATGGATCCGCATCGGACAAACCCCATTCAAAATTGTCGGGGTGTTGGAACAGACCGGACAGACGTGGAAACTGCCGAATCTTCCCGATTGGGAACCCGACAAGGAAGTATTCATCCCCTTGAAAACCGCGAGCCGATTGTTTTCCGACGGAGGAAAACGCGAGCAAGTGCAATCGTTGTTGGTGCAAATGCGCGATGCGGCGTCGGTTTCGCCGGGTGGTAAAATCATTCGACAAATCATCGAGCGTCGTCATCGTGGCGCGAAGGATTACCAGATTATCGTTCCCGAAGAACTCTTAGCGCAGAGCCAACGCACCCAACGCACCTTCACGATTATTATGGGCGCTATTGCGGGAATTTCTCTGATTGTCGGCGGCATCGGCATTATGAACATTATGCTCTCATCAGTATTGGAACGGACGCAAGAAATCGGAATCCGCCGCGCGATTGGCGCTACGCAAGCGGAAATCGCTCGTCAGTTTCTCGCCGAAGCAATTCTCTTATCTGGTGCTGGTGGATTTGTCGGTTTGATATTGGGGGTGATCCTCGCTTACATCGTGACGTGGCTGGCGGGTTGGGCAACGGTGATTACTGTTTGGTCGATCCTGCTCTCGCTTGGCGTCTCGATTACCGTTGCGTTGTC
>JAOTSC010000124.1 GCA_030247525.1 bacterium
ATCGAGTACAATTGAGTTGGGTGTGACATAGGGGTCGATGGCAGTGCGATTGATACGTTGATCGAGAAAGGAACCAGTTTTTTGTCCTGATTTGAGATTCGCCAATTGGATCACCCCATCGGTTTCCCAGCGAAAGCGGTCGGGTGGCTCGCCAATCATCGTAACATTTTCCGCAGACAAACCCTCTTGAATGCGATACGGAGAATCGTTGCGAAAATGCAACGACTGGGGATGAAACTGTTTCCGCAACCAATCGACTATATGTGAACGCCAAAATTCCATTCCGGCAGTGAGAATCTGAATAACGAAATGTTCATCGTAACGGTCGATAATAAGACCTGGCAACGAATCGGCTTCAGAGAACACAAGCCGATATACATTGCCGAATCCCAATTGTTCCCGCATCCGGTACGCCGCATCGAGCCGGGAAAAGAGCCATTCACGTCCGGGCGGATTCGTACTGTAAGTTAGGATACGCGCCGCAATCAGGGTACGAGGATTGGCATGGGCATAGCCGAAGTGTTTCCCATCGTTGCCAATAATCTGAATGATGCCACCGACTGGCAACTCGGATACTGCTGTTTCCAATTCATTCGCAAAAACCCAGCGATGACCGTTCCGTAACCGTCGCCACGCTTCCGGTTTTATTCGAATAATCGGGATTTCACAAAGTTCAGTCATACTGCCTGGGTTCCCGCATGGGTTCCCGCCGCTCGGACGAATTCGCGGAATAGCGGATGTGCATTGGTTAACCGAGATTTTAACTCGGGGTGGAATTGACAGGCGACAAAGAATGGATGGTTCGGCAACTCAATCATTTCTACCAATTTATCGTCCGGTGATAGTCCGGAAAAAATGAGTCCTTTGTCACGTAACTTATCGCGATACTCATTGTTGAATTCATATCGGTGGCGATGCCGCTCAGTTATCGCCTCCCTGCCGTAAATCTCCCGAGCTCTCGTGTTATCCTTCAGGAAACAGGGATAGCTGCCGAGTCGCATGGTGCCGCCTTTTCGCTTCACGTCACGCTGGTCGGGCATCAAGTCAATTACCGGGTAACGAGTTTTTGTATTGAATTCGCGGCTATGGGCTGTCTTCATACCGGCAACATTCCGCGCAAATTCGATTACTGCGACTTGCAAGCCGAGGCATAATCCCAAGTACGGAAGATTTTTCTTACGAGCATACTCGACTGCGAGAATTTTTCCTTCGATGCCGCGCTCACCAAATCCGCCGGGGACAAGAATCGCTGAGCAGCCACTCAGCCGGTCTTCAACGGTTTCGCGGGTCAGCTCGGCTGATTCGATCCACCGCAAAACCGGTCTGATACCTACTTCCCCGCCGGCATGGACAAAGGATTCGATAATCGATTTGTATGCATCGTGTAATCCGACATACTTCCCGCAAATTGCAATGGTTACTTCTTTGCGCAATGCCGCGAGCCGGGATACAGCAAGCTCCCAATCGGATAGATTGGGCTTGTGGTGCGGCAGTTTCAAATGGGATACGACCAATTCACCAAGTCCAGCCGCTTCCAATTGCAATGGTACATTATAAACAATTTCGGCATCGGGTACTGGGATAACGTTCGATGGTTGGACATTACAGAAGAGTCCGATTTTTTTTCGGACACTTTCTTCAATCGTCAAATTCGATACAGTGCGGCAGAGCAACACATCGGGTTGGATACCGATTTCACGTAGTTCCTTTACCGAGTGTTGTGTCGGTTTGGTTTTCAGTTCGCCTGCCGAGCCGATGAAAGGAACCAATGTGAGATGGAGAAAGCAGCAACGGTGTTGTCCCAACTCCATTCCGATTTGTCTGATCGCTTCGAGGAATGGTTGGGATTCGATATCGCCAACCGTTCCGCCAATTTCAACGATGACAATTTCGGTAGGGGGCGTTGCAACGGTAAAGATGCGGGATTGAATTTCATCGGTGATGTGGGGAATCACTTGTACCGTTGCACCTAAGTAGTCGCCTCGCCGTTCCCGGTTTATCACTGTTTGATAGATTTGTCCGGTAGTCGTGTTATTGATTCGACTCATATTCTCATCGAGGTAACGTTCGTAATGCCCCAAATCGAGATCGGTTTCCCCGCCATCCTCCGTCACGAATACTTCACCATGTTGATAGGGTGACATTGTGCCGGGATCGACATTTACATAGGGATCTAATTTGATCATCCCGACTTTAAAACCGCGCGCTTTCAGAAGCCGCGCGAGTGAGGCGGCGCAGATGCCTTTTCCTAACGCCGATACAACACCGCCGGTAATAAAGATGAATTTTGCTTTTGCATTGTGCTGCACGGGATGTTGCCTCCGAAACGGTAATGAGGGAAGGTATCGAACTTGTCATTAAAAAAAAAGTGCGCAGGCGCTAACTTAGCGCCTGCGGTAATGGATATCACATTTCAGAATCGACGACCGCTGTGAAACCAAAGGTTTAACGAACAGTATTTACATTTGACTTGTACTGAAATGTCTTACAATCGGAAAATTAGAGCGGGCATGGATGCCCGTAATAATCTGTTGTTGTTTATAGCACGGGCTTGGATGCCCGTAACCACACTTCGTTACCGGGTTCGATAAATCGAACCCCTACAAAACAGGTCTGGAGACCTGTCTGTACCCGAGCAATCATGGGATGTTGCGGTCGCGGAGAATTTTTTCGACCCGGGCAACATCTTCCGGCGTATCGACCCCGATGGAAATCGCATCGGTCAGTACGACCCGGATTTTCCAACCGGCTTCTAAAAACCGCAGTTGTTCTAAACTCTCCCGCCGCTCGAGTGGGGATGGCGGATGCTGGCAAAACCAATCCAAGGCATCCCGCCGATAACCATACAACCCAAGGTGTAAATACATGGGAGGGATATCTTCGACTCCGTGATTCCGCGGGAAAGGAATCTTTGCGCGGGAGAAGTATAGCGCATTGCGATTGCAATCAATCACGACTTTCACCGCCGCCGGATTCATGAATAATTCCGGATCATCCATCGGGAGCGCCGGAGTCGCGATGGAAATAGTGGCATCCGATTGCATCTCGTAAACGATGGCGTCAATCGTCGCAGGATCCATCGCCGGTTCATCGCCCTGAATGTTTAACATAATTTCCGCATCGAGGTCGCGAACCGCTGCGCCAATCCGGTCAGTGCCACTGGGTAGCGCTGAATCGGTGAGAATCACTTCTCCTTGATGATTTCTCACTACAGTGGCGATTTCCTCACTGTCGGTGGCGACAATGACACGATCCAACCGGGTCGCTAACTTTGCTCGTTCAAGGACACGGACAATCATCGGCTTGCCAGCAATTAACGCCAACGGTTTTCGGGGAAAACGGGTTGCCCCTAAGCGGGATGGAATGACACCGATTGCTTTCATTCTATATCCTCGCTCTCGATGGCGCTTGCTTCCCCTTTTTTCGTGGGAACGATGCGCGGAAAGGCGAAGAAATTCTCGATCCGGTGGGGAGCATTCTGCAAGGCAACTTCCTGCGGTAACGAAGGTTGTACAACATCCTCACGCCAGATATTTTTGGCATCGAAGGCGTGCTGCATCGGCTCCAATCCCGTTACATCGACTTGCTCCAAGCGGTCGACATAGCCGACGATTTGATTCAAGTCGTGATGCAATGCGTCCAGCTCACGATCCGATACATCCAAGTGAGCCAGTAGCGCGAGCTTCGCTACTTCTTCCTTTGAGAAATTTGCCATGCGTTATATCCGGATAAAAACAACGGTACGAGACGCTTTATTCAACGACCATGGCGCATCGGTCAAGTACCAGTGGTACACACCCTGCACGACATATCCGTCGTTGGTAACTTTCTGCGTCATCCGGTCGACTACTTTTTTAATCTGCGACGCTTCGCCAATCGCTTCGGAAGAGAAGACTTTGCCGGTATCGGTGGTGACGACTTGTGCACTGTAATTGTCCGGCCGTTCGATCTCAATCATCACTTTCGATGAAAATGCGCCGGGTTGAAATAGCACCCGCGGATTGAGCAGCAACTGGATTCCCTCTTTGGAAGGAGCCATAATGATTTTGCTGTAGGCGTCTTCCAACCCAATCGGTTTTCCAAACACTGACGTCACAGACAGCCAATAGAACGATCTTCCGTTCCAATCTTCTTCTTTGCCGTCGAAGTCGGCATCCCGCGGTATTTCCGGTTTTCGCCAACCCATATCGTACTCCTGTTGTTCAATATTTTACTTTCAATCGTTCAACTCCGCATAGAATGAATTCTATGCGTCGGGTTAAATGAATCAAACCCCTACAATTCACCCCACCAACCGAACCGCTCAAAATCGATTTTCTCATCAGTGGAGAATTCGATTCCCTCGGCTTCGAGGAGTCTTCGCTGGATTTCGCCAGCTTCCCCTAATTTACGCAAAGAAAGCTTCCCGGAACGATTCACTACCCGCTGCCACGGAACATCGGTACCCTCGGTCAGGGAATGCAGGGCATAACCGACCGTCCGAGCGGCTCCCGGGGAACCCAATAATCGGGCAACATGGCCATAATTCGTAACATGACCGTAGGGTATTTGCCGCACCAAGTCGTAGACCCGCTGGTAGAAATCGGAATGAGTTCGGTTTGGCGTGTTCGGTTTCATTAATTCCAATTGCGAATTTTTTTTTCGAGATACCTAAGTGACTTTTTGCACACACCGATAGTTACGGGCGGCTACTAGACGCCTCTACGATGTCGGCTTTCACACTCTGTGGGTTGGACAGGAATGTCCAACCTCCGGGAAAACTAGAAAAGGAAGACAGCCGGTCGAGGATTCAACCGGCTGTCAGATTGTACTACTTCCGCTTTGCGGGTTTCGCTTTCGCGGGGGCTGCCTTCTTCGTCACTGGCTTCTTCGCGACGACTTTTTTGGCAACCGCTTTCTTGGCTGCAGCTTTCTTCACGACCGCTTTCTTGGCAACCGGCTTAACCACTTTCTTGGCGGCGACTTTCTTAGCAACGGGTTTTGCCTTGACTGCCGCTTTCTTAGCAGGAGCTTTCGCTGTCGCTGTTTTCTTAGCTGGAGCTTTCGCTGCTGTGGTTTTCTTTGCCGGAGCTTTGACTGCCTTCGCCTTCTTCGCAACCGGTTTCGCCTTGACTACCGGTTTAACCGTTGGTGCCGGGGCATTAGCTATCGCCGCTTGTGCCGCCGCTAACCGGGCAATCGGTACCCGGAACGGACTACAGGAAACGTAATCGAGACCAATCAAATGACAGAACTCGACCGACGACGGTTCGCCACCATGTTCGCCGCAGATACCAACTTTCAAGCGCGACAGCTTGAGGGTTTCGCGTGCACCGCGTCCCAATTCGGTCGCCATCTTGACGAGTTTGCCGACACCCTTGCGATCCAATGCCGCAAACGGATCAGACGGATAGATTTTCTTCTCGATGTAGAACGGCAGGAAGCGTCCGGCATCGTCGCGCGAAAGACCATACGTCGTTTGGGTAAGGTCGTTGGTGCCAAAACTAAAGAACTCAGCAACCGACGCTATCTCATCCGCGGTCAATGCAGCGCGCGGCAGCTCAATCATCGTACCGACCAGATAGGGAACTTTGAAGCCATACTCTGCGAAAACTTCGGAGGCGCAACGACGAACGATGTTTGCTTGCTCTTCTAGTTCTTTCACCGTCGATACGAGGGGAATCATCACTTCGGGATGAACTGGAATGCCTTCCTTATGGACGATACAGGCTGCTTCAAAGACCGCACGCGCCTGCATTTCAGTGATTTCCGGATAGGACATGCCAAGGCGGCAACCGCGATGTCCAAGCATCGGATTTGCTTCGCGGAGTTCTTCGACCCGCGCTTGAATCGTTGCAACGGGAATCCCGGGTTCTTGGGAAAGTTCTTCCTGCGCATTTTCTTCGTGGGGGACAAATTCATGCAGCGGCGGATCCAGCGTACGGATTGTCACGGGATAGCCTTGCATTGCCCGGAAGATGCCAGCGAAGTCGTCGCGCTGTAACGGGAGCAGCTTTGCCAAAGCATTCTTGCGGTCTTCCAATGTATCGGCGAGAATCATTTCCCGCATGGCAAGAATCTTCTGGCCGCCGAAGAACATGTGTTCAGTGCGGCAGAGACCGATACCCTGCGCGCCAAATGCGATGGCAGTGGCGGCTTGATCGGGTTGGTCGGCATTGGTGCGAATTCCGAGTTTGCGTTCGGCGTCCGCCCATTTCATCAAGTTATCGTACCGTTGGAACAGCTCGGAATCGGCGGGCTTCATCGTCTTGTCGATGAGCACTTCGATTAACTCGCTGGGGCGAGTATCGATTTTTCCTTCGATGACTTCACCGGTAAAGCCGTCGATGGATAACCAGTCGCCCTTATTGAATTTCTTGTCGCCAAAGGACATAATGCCATTGACATAATCGATTTCGATTTCGCCGCAACCGGCAACGCAAACCTTCCCCATCTGTCGGGCAACCAGTGCCGCATGGGAGGTCATGCCGCCACGAGCGGTCAAAATACCCTTCGCAGCCGTCATACCGCGAATGTCTTCCGGCGTGGTTTCAAGTCGGCACAGTAAAACAGTCTTGCCTTCGTTCGCCCACTCTTCGGCGTCGGTGGCAAAGAAGACGATTTGACCCGTTGCAGCACCGGGACCTGCCGGCAAACCCATCGCCAGCTTTTTACCCTGCGAAATCGCAACGTCTTTCGCTTTCCTGTCGAACACTGGGCGCAGCAGTTGGTTCAGTTGATCCGGTTCGACGCGCATTACCGCTTCGCGTTTGGAAATCTTCTTCTCGTTAGCGAGATCGGTGGCAATCCGCAACGCGGCAAAACCGGTTCGCTTACCGACCCGGCATTGCAGCATGAACAGGGTCTTGTTCTCGATGGTGAATTCGATGTCCATCATATCGCGATAGTGCTTTTCGAGATTATTACTAATCTTGACAAGCTGTTTGTACGATTCAGGCATCGCCTCTTCCAATGAGGGGAATTTAGCGGCGCGATCCGCTTCGGGAATACCGTGTGATTCTGCCCAGCGTTGGCTGTGAACGAGGGTGATTTGTTGGGGAGTGCGAATTCCAGCAACGACATCCTCGCCTTGGGCATTGATCAGATACTCGCCATTGAATAACGACTCACCGGAACCGGAGTCGCGGGTAAATCCGACGCCGGTCGCACAATCGAGTCCCATATTTCCAAACACCATCGCTTGGATGTTGACAGCGGTACCCCATTCGTCGGGAATTTTATTTTGGCGACGATAGATGATCGCACGTTCGTTCATCCACGAACCGAATACTGCGCCAATAGCGCCATAGAGCTGCTCGAGCGGGTCTTCGGGGAAATCGAGATCGAGGCGATCTTTGATGGCCGCTTTGAATTCTGCGACCAATTCGATAAGCTCATCGGTCGTTAAATCGGTGTCCATGACCGATTTCGGATCGATGCCATTGGCAACCGCGTGGGCATGTTTTTTGTGGTCGAGGATTTCTTCAAAGGGATCGATATCGGTTTTAGTCTGTGGTTTCAGACCTAATACGACATCGCCATACATTGCGACAAACCGGCGATAGCTGTCGTACGCAAACCGGGAGTTCCCCGACTTAGCGACCAACCCTTGCACCGTTACATCGTTCAAACCGAGATTCAAAACGGTATCCATCATGCCCGGCATCGACGCCCGAGCACCGGAACGGACGCTGACCAGCAACGGATTTTTCGGATCGCCGAATTTTTTACCCATCCGTTGTTCGAGTAGTTTCAACGCATCTTTAATCTGCTTTTGCAATTGCGTGGGATACTTATTGTTGTTCGTATAGTAGTAAGTGCAGACTTCGGTCGAAATTGTAAATCCGGGGGGAACCGGCATTCCTAAGTTGACCATTTCCGCAAGATTGGCGCCTTTTCCACCAAGCAGCGCTTTCATCGATGCATCGCCGTCGGCGCGGTTTCCGCCAAAGGAATACACCAGTTTCTTTTCCGCCATCACTCCTCCAATTCCGCCAAGTTGCGGACTCATTTTTCGGTGAAAGATGATTCTTTCATGGATATTACTTGGGCGTTGGGGAACACCCGGTTAAAAAGTCAGATGGACAGACCGCTACGTCTGTCGGAAACAAAATTCTCGCCGCATGCGCTAATATATTTGCCAGCGAAATGTTACAATTTTATTGACGAATACCCGGCTCGGGTAAATTCAAATGGTAATATCAAATCGAAAGTCACTCGACAGACAGGAGTGTCTGTCGTACAGGGTTCCGTATGATATTGCTTCGACGCAGAGCGCTCTTGCAATGACGCTACGAATTGATTTCACGATAATGGGCAGCCATGCCAACCATCCGCGAAATTACAAAAAACGCCGTACCAATGCGCCACTCGAATCCCAGATCGGAAATCGCTGCCGCGATTGCTCCCGTAATATTTAACGGCAACGGACGCGATGAAACGCTTGTAAGCTTACGCTCAATCGCTTCCGCCGTCGCACAATAGACCCCATAGCATCCGGTTTCACGCATCACTGTGAAAAGTGCGACAGTACGGGGATCGGCGGGATGCAATAGATGACCATAACCGGGAATTCGTTGCTTCAAAGCTTTTGCATTGCTTAGGATAGCATTGGCGCATTCCTCGGGATCATCTCCCTTGTGAACATTTTCCTGTAACAATTTACTCAATTTTTCGACCACTCCACCGTGGTTGGCTCCCATTGCAAGAGTGCCTGCTGCCAAAACCGACGGTAAATCGCCACCAGTCAATGCCACCGTGCGAGCAGCAACGATGGAGGGGGAATTATCAGTATGGAGTACTGAAGAACAGAGAATGGCGTCGATGACCCGCCGTTCTGCCGGTGTCGCTGTGTTGCCGCGCCATAGCAAACAAATCATATCGGCGAAGGATTGCTGTCGCATCAACTCGGAAAGATCGTTCCCATGGATGAGGATTTGCTCCGGTGTTACTTCGGAGAGTAGACTCATAACGTCCTCCGGAAACGGGCTAGGGGGTAACCAAGCTGTTCACGATACTTCTGTACGGTTCGGCGAGCTAAGTGATACCCCATACCATTTAAGGCATCACAGAGCGATTGATCGGTCAGTGGATTATGTTTGTCTTCGTTTTCGATAAGTTCCGATAACTTCTGTTTGATTTCCCGGGTCGAAACGTCACCGCCAAAATCCGACTCCAAACCGCCGCTAAAGAAGTGTTTCAGGGGAAAGATGCCCCAATCGGTTTCGACATATTTGTCTTTGATCGCACGAGAAACCGTAGAGTTATCGCAACCGGCGCGATCTGCTACTTGAATCTGGGTTAACGGAATGAGCGTTTCGCCGGTGATAAAGAAACGGTATTGGTAGCGGATAATCCATTCCATCACATCGAGAATCGTTTTGTGTCGGCTTTGAATCGCTTTGACGAAATTGCGAGCCGCCTCGAATTTCTGCGCCAACCACTGTTTGGTGTTGGTGTCAAGGTTGCGTTCCATAAACATTTCGCGATACTTGCGGCTGATTCGCAAATCGGGAACGGTCGCGTCGTTGAGATAGAGAAAGAATTGTTTTCCGGAGTCAAGCTCGACTATTCGATTCGGTGGTGCAGTATCACGCGGCTGCAAAGCAACCCAAATATCAGGGGTAACAAACTCCTGCACTTCGTTCCCAACACCGGGAATCGGTTGCAGCGCTTGGATTACCGCGAATATCTGTTTGGTTTCGTCTTCACTCCAACCGGTACTGATTTGTATCTGCTCGAAACGTCGCCGAGCGATTAGTTCAAAATGCTCGGTGAGTAGTTGAATCGCTTTCGAATAGACTAATCGATTGGGGTTTTGCGGCAGCAAGTCGTTCTTCTTGCGACGGAGCTGAATCAGCAACGATTCCTGCAACGTCCGGGCGAAGATTCCTGGAGGATCGTAGTCCTGCAAGCACTTCAGTACCCGTTCGACTTCTTCCGGTTCGACATCGAGTTTATTGGACAGAAAGTGGACAACATCGTTATCGAGATAGCCGCTCTGTTTTAAGGCGCCAAGTAATTGTTCACCGATTTCTCGGTCGGCGTCGGAGAGTCGAACATCCATCGATAACTGGTCGCGTAAGCTATCGAGAAAGTTGATTTCGGAATGGAATTGTTCTTGACGATCGGTATCTTCCTCAGCGTTATCGGAAAATGCTGGTAGTCCAAATTCACTGCCGACTTCTCCTCCAAAGACAGATGTCCAGTCGATTTC
>JAOTSC010000125.1 GCA_030247525.1 bacterium
GCTTTCCTTTGTTGGCTTATTGCATGGCGTGCTGGTTGGAAACGAGGTGGCGGTCCCGCTTGGTGGATGATTGGGATAATGGCGGTATTATCCATAGTTGCTTTCTCCATAGCATGGACGCCCTATCTGCATTGGCAAATCGATGGTTGGAAAAACGGTGTTACAGTTGCTGCTCGGTTGTTGGGATTAGTAGCAATTGGCGTTTGGTTTATGGCGAAACTTTCGCCGCCGGATCTTGCACAATTACTGGAACGGATGCTGCATCCCCTTGCCCGGCATTGGAAATCGATTCGCCACATACCGATGGCAATCACGATTGCATTAGCCTCCAGTGGCTGGATTCGTCAAGAAGCGGTGCGTATAAAATTGGCGATGAACGCGAGAAATGTACGCTGGGATGGAAAGTTGTCAACTCGTATCGATACTGTCAACCGATTGTTTTCGATGCTGCTCATTGCGGCGATGCGTCGAGCCGATGCGATGACTGTTGCACTCTACTGCCGCGGTTGGCGGGATAACACGGTTCCGCACCGCCTCGCTAAAAACACTGGGACGGATCGCATGGTAATAGTGTCCGTATGGTTCTTTTCCGTTATGATTGGAATTTGGGATCGCTGGTTGTGAATCGCTTTCGCTATCGGATTGCATACCACGGCAAGGCGTTTGCCGGTTGGCAATATCAACCGTCTCATCGTACGGTGCAGGGGCAGATACTTCACGCCTTGAAAGCGATTGGCGAATCGGAAGGCAATACGTATGCTGCCGGCAGAACCGATTCCGGTGTTCATGCCACTGGGCAAATCGCCCACCTCGACGTTACCAAAAAGTGGCTGCCGGAAAGATTACAAGCAGCAATCAATGCGAATTTGCCCGGCGATGTCAGGGTGTCCGAAATGAAGCGCGCCGAACCGGGATTTCATGCCCGTTATTCGGCTATTGGCAGATACTACGTTTATCGGGTAACAACGAGCTTTCATCCGTTACGGTGTGAATCCGAGTATTTTTGGGAATTTCCGATTGACCGGGAAGTGATGGAAATCGCGACCAAATTGCTGTTAGGAACCCACGATTTTTCTTCGTTCATTGTGGCGGGTTGGAACGGAAATCCGGTCTGTACGGTTCATAAAGCAGAATGGCATGGGGACGATACCCGATTCCGCCTTCATCTGTACGCTGATCATTTCGGTTGGAAGATGGTACGCCGGATTGTTGCAACATTACTCGCGGTAGGACGCAAGAAGTTTGCACCGGAATTCATTGCCGAGTTGCTTAGCGGAAGTAATCATACCGATTGGAACGAAGTAGTCCCAGCGCACGGTTTGATATTTGCCGGCGTTACGTTTCCCGATGTGGATGGCGGACCCGAAGAACCCGACCCGGCTTGGTTCACCGCTACCGATTGGTAACGAAACCGTACGACAGACACTCTTGTCTGTCGAAACATATGTAAGTTGAACGTTGGGTAGTTGAGGACCCTCGTGTCCGCCTGCCTTAACCTGGGAGGTTAGGCAATCCTGCCTGACAAACGAGAAAGAGACTACTGACAAGGGTGGCATAAAAAAAATCCGCCCGCTGAAACGTACCATGCGTATTTGTCATTGGTCATCGTCGGCACGAATTTTGTATTTGTAACAGTAAAGGGAGTGATTCGTAATGAAGTTCTTTCTTGATACCGCATCTGTAACCGAAATCCGCGAAGCCGCCAGTTGGGGCATTCTTGACGGCGTTACAACCAATCCATCCCTCGTCGCCAAAGAAAAAATCGTTTCGTTTGAAGAATTACTCAAAGAGATTTGCGCAGTTGTACCCGGCCCGGTATCCGCTGAAGTCGTCTCTACTGAATGCGCTGAGATGCTGAAAGAAGCGCATCACTTGGTGAAGATTGCCGACAACATCGTCATTAAAATACCTCTCATTCCCGAAGGTCTGAAAGCGGTAAAAATCTTGTCGTCAGAAGGAATTCCTACGAACGTCACACTTTGTTTCTCCAGTGGACAAGCGCTGCTTGCCGCGAAAGCCGGTGCTACCATGGTGTCTCCTTTCGTTGGACGATTGGATGATATATCGCAAGACGGCATGAAACTGATCGAAGAAATCGTTACCATCTACCGCAATTACGACTTTGCCACCGAAGTGCTGGTCGCCTCGGTACGCCATCCGATACATGTCCAGCAGGCGGCATTAATCGGAGCGAATATCGCCACGATGCCGTGGAAAGTATTTCAACAACTGGTTCAACACCCATTGACCGATAGCGGCTTGGAAAAGTTCCTTGCCGATTGGCGGAAACGCAACGCCTGATACCTTTTCCGGTAGCGTACATCCGCCGCCAAGTAAAAGAGTAGCCCTTTGTAATCGTTGAATTTTCGGGATGGAAAATGTTGCGAACGTTTCTAATTGGACTCATACTGGGCGGTATTCTTACCGTTGGTTGGTGGTACACGCAACGGCACACCACCGGTCCCGTTGCTCGGGCGTGGAACCAAGCGGGGGAAATGGTTGCGACCGAATCGGCGCAGAATTTGGAGGCGACACCGGAAAAAGTCGCTATTGTCGGTGACTCGGTACGTCTCTCCCGGCAGACCGGAATAACTCGTGCCGTAAGCGTTGCTTCCCCAGCCGTAGTCGGTGTTAACGTAGTCCAAGTCCGCGAACAATTGGTGCGCCGAACGCCCTTCTTTAATGATCCTTTCTTTTCGGAATTCTTTCCTCCCGAAGTGATCCGGCAGCGTGTTGAATCCATCGGAAGCGGTTTCATCATTTCGGCGGATGGATACATTCTCACCTGTGATCACGTCGTTGAAAATGCGACAGAAATTCTGATAACACTGCCCGGCGGAAAACAAGAGAAAGCAAAGCTTATCGGTTCCGATCGTGTTTCCGACATTGCCCTCTTAAAAATCGATGGCAGCGATTTCCCCTTTGTAAAATTCTGCGATACCCGCGAACCACTGGTTGGAGAGTGGGCAATTGCGATGGGAAACCCCTTCGGATTGTTTAACAACAATGTTAAACCCACTGTTACAGTCGGCGTGGTGAGTACGATTGGCCAGGATTTCGACCGGAATCGCGAAGGGCGAGTCTATCGCGACATGATCCAGACCGATGCCGCCATCAACTCCGGCAACAGCGGCGGCCCATTATTAAATGTGCTAGGTGATGTCATCGGAATGAATACGATGATCTACACTCCGGTACAAAACATGCAGGGAGTCGGACCCAGCGCCGGCGTCGGGTTTGCCGTTCCCGCCTACCGGTTGCGCGAAGTCGTCGAAGCGATTAAAAAAGGGAAGACACTAAATCGCGACTTCTACACCGGGATGAGTGTCCAAAACATCGACATTTTGCTGATGCGAAGTCTTGGACTTTCGCAACCGAAGGGTATTGTCGTTAGCGATGTCGAGAAAAATTCCCCCTCAGCGCGAGCAGGCATCCTGCCGGGCGATGTTATTATCGGTTTGGACGAATATGAGATTATCGACGTCCCATCCTTGCGTCGGGCGCTTGATCGCCTTGATCTGAAAGTCGGCGATACTGTGAATTTGAAAGTGCTTCGTGACCGGAAAGAGCGCTCAGTCAAAATGAAATTGGAGGCGTTCAAACGATGATCGCTCGCTATTCATTACCGGATATGGCTAGGCTCTGGAGCGAGGAAGCGAAATTCCAACGCTGGTTGGAAGTCGAACTTGCCGCCGTTTCGGCACGTGAAAAAAACTTCCCGCAGGAAGTGCCTGCCGGAACGACCAGCGAATTACGCTCAAAATGCCACATCAATGTCTCCCGCATCGATGAAATCGAAGCGACGACCAATCACGATGTGATTGCATTCGTGACGCAAGTCGCCGAAACATGCGGCGAACCGGGACGGCACATCCATTACGGCATGACGAGCAGCGACGTCGTCGATACCGCGCTCGGTTTGGCGTTACGCGACGCTTGCGATTTACTGCTCGCTCGACTCGATACGTTACTCGAAACGACCCGAGCATTGGCGAAAGAGCATCATGACACCGAGATGATGGGACGTACCCACGGCATGCATGCGGAACCTACCACCTTTGGGATCAAAGTCGCTGGCTGGGTTGACGAGCTATCCCGTAATCGCGAGCGGTTGCTTCGCGCAAAAGCAGCGGTAGCGGTTGGAAAGCTGTCCGGTGCAGTTGGAACCTACACCCTACTGCCGCCGGATGTGGAAGCCCACGTAATGAAAGAACTGAATCTTGCTGTTGCAACCCATTCCACCCAAATCGTACCGCGTGACCGCCATGCCGAATTGTTATCGACCCTTGCCTTGTTAGGCGGCGCACTCGAACGGATCGCCCTCGAAATCCGCCACGGCCAACGCACCGAGCTGGGTGAGTTATCCGAACCGTTTGGTCGTGGACAACGCGGCTCTAGCGCGATGCCCCATAAAAAGAATCCGATTCTATGCGAACGCATTTGCGGTGGCGCTCGGGTGTTGCGCGGTTATGCGTTGACCGGCTTCGAGAATATCGCTCTTTGGATGGAACGCGACATCTCGCATAGCTCCACCGAGCGCATTATCTTTCCCGACGCCTTCTTACTGATGGATTACTTGTTGTCGATTGCACAAAAAATTCTATCCGGCATTGTCGTCGACCGGAAACGGATGAAAACTATCGTCCGCAGCGCTCTTGATTTACATTTGTCGCAGCGGATTCTATCGGCGTTGGTGGCGGCGGGCAAGACCCGCAATGAGAGTTACGAAGTAGTACAATCCGCGGCGTTCACTGCCCGCGAAAAGAAGAAATCGTTGTTGAAAATCGCCGCCGAGCACAACTGGTGGGGATTACCACCCGAAGCAATAGCGGAGATTTCAAATCTTCGACCCGGCAAATACTGGCGTACGATCTTGAAACGCGCCGGCGTCTGATAATATTGGAAACAGGAGGAGACACAATTGGAAAAGCGAAATTTGCTCTACGAAGGCAAGGCAAAAAAACTTTGGGCAACCGATCATGAGAACAAGGTTGTGCAGCAATTCAAAGACTCATTGACCGCACAGAACGGTCAAAAGACTGGTTCCTTCCACGGTAAGGGAGCGATCAATTGCGAGATGAGTACCTTATTGTTCAACTATCTCGATAGCCACCACATCCCTACACATTTTATCGAGAGTGTATCGGAAACAGAAATGGTTGTCCGGAAGTTGGAAATGTTCCCGATGGAAGTTGTCGTTCGGAACATCGCTGCCGGTTCAATGTGCAAGCGATACAACATCGCTGAAGGGAACGAGTTATCGAGCGTTGTTTTGGAATACTATTATAAGAGCGATGCGCTGGGCGACCCGATGATGAATGAGTCTCATGCCCTGTCGTTTGGCTTTGCGACTATCGACCAAATCCGCGCAATTAACCGGATGGCGACCAAAATCAATGCGTTGCTCCGTTCTCATTTCGAGCGCCGCAATTTGATGCTTGTTGATATGAAATTAGAGTTCGGCAAATACGACGAAGAAGTCTACCTCGCTGATGAAATATCTCCCGATACGATGCGGGTCTGGGAAAAGAACACCAAAGTTAAGCTCGACAAGGATCGCTTCCGGCTCGATTTAGGCGAAATCGATAAAGGGTATCGCGAAATCCTCAAACGGATTAAAAACGAAGGATAAGCCATGCCTGTTACAAAGGACGGCTTGCCGGTACTGATTCCGGTTCTCGTTGTTACGGCGCTATCACTCTGGCTCGCATTTTGCAAGTGCGGCGGGTGGTGGTATTTCGCTGTGCCAATGGTTTTGTTTACGTTGTTTTCGCTCTGGTTCTTTCGGGATCCCGAGCGAAAAATTCCCGTCGGCGAGGACACAATCGTCTCGCCCGGTGATGGGAAAGTACTCGAATTGGTGCCAGTCGAACACGATGAATTCATCGGTGGACCGGCGCAGCGACTCTCAATTTTCCTGTCGGTATTCAATGTTCATGTCAACCGGAATTGTATCTCCGGCGTGGTGCGCGATGTCAAACGGTTTCCCGGAAAATTCCGGGTAGCTTACGATCATCGGGCAACTGAGGAGAATAATCGGTTGCGGGTTGATCTCGAATCGCCTAAAGGGAAACTGCGTTGTGTGCAGGTTACCGGGGCAATTGCCCGGCGGATTGTATGCCATCTATCAGTTGGTGACTCGGTGACCAAAGGCGAACGCTATGGTATGATTCGCTTCGGTTCCCGGATGGATATCATACTCCCGGCGACAGCGAAAGTGGTAGTGAAAAAAGACGATAGCGTTCATGGCGGTTCAACCGTCATCGCTCATTGGTGAGTCTGTAGCTCAGACCTCCTGTCTGAGCAACAAAAACCTTGATCTGTCGTCTGAGAACGTCTTTTAACTTTGCAATCACCAGTACGAATTGCAAACTCAATGAACAATTCGGATGTTGTTGCCTTAGCAGGAACATAGTGCTGTTTGGTAAAATCCGTTTCACATTCGATGATAAAAATGAGTAAACTTCGAAGTGCAATCCCATCATTCTTTACCTTAGGGAACCTTTTCTTTGGTTTCTTCTCGATTGTTTCATCTTTTCACGGGCTTTACACACAAGCAGCTTGGCTGATTGTGATTGCCGGGGTGTTCGACGCAGTCGATGGTAAGGTCGCCCGATGGGTTAATAGCGCCAGCGAATTTGGCGCCGAACTCGATTCGCTTTGCGATATCGTAAGTTTTGGATTAGCCCCGTCGATGTTGGTCTATGTGTATGCGTTTTCTGCAGTACCGTTACCGTTTGATCTCCCGATTGCGGTAGGCGTGTTTCTCGCCTTTTTACCGTCATTGGGTGGTGCAATCCGGTTGGCAAGATTCAATGTCATGTCGAGGGGAAAAACCGAGCACAAAAACTACTTTGTTGGACTGCCAATCCCGGCATCGGCGGCAACGATTGCTACCTTTATTGTTTTCACTCATTCAGTGTACGGAATCGATTATGCGCCGAAAGCATTGGTGTTTTTATTACCGATGCTGGCATTTCTCATGGTCTCCAAAGTGAAATACCATGCGTTGCCGCAACTGACATTCAAGCAGAGTCCCAAAGGACAGGCGCAGTTTCTTTTCGTAATTTTTTGCGTCGTAGCTATGGCTGTTGCCCCGGTGAAAACAGCGTTTCCCTTGATCTTGCTCTATTTAAGCTATGGCATATTGAGGGCGGTCTTCGGTCTATTTGTTCATCCCAAAGCCGTAGCGCATTAGGAGTTCAAAATGGTTTATGAAGTGCGGATATTCTTGAAAGACGGGTTGCTTGACCCCCAAGCGACCACGATTGAAAATGCACTGAAACGGTTACAGTTTTCCGAGTTAAATAGTGTACGATTGGGTCGAACATTTTTGTTAACCGTCGAACCCTACACTCCCCTCGAGCGGATTCAAGAGATGTGTAAGCAGCTGTTAGCCAATCCGGTGATGGAGCGCTACGAAATCCGCGAGGTGCCATCGTGAAACGGGTTGGTGTAGTCGTATTCCCCGGAACGAATTGCGAGCAGGAAACCATTCGCGCCTTTTCGGTACCCGGACAATACGAAGTCACAGAAGTTTGGTACGACAATCCGTTACCCTCCGGTCTCGATTTGGTGATCCTTCCCGGTGGTTGGTCCTATGGCGACACCTTACGCGCTGGAACGATTGCCCGATTCTCGAAAGTTATGACCGGTATCGTCGAACATGCGAAAGCGGGCGGCTTTGTATTAGGCATCTGCAACGGTTTCCAAATTCTTACCGAATCCGGTTTACTCCCCGGCGCGCTTGCCCGTAATGAACATCTGCGGTTTCGCTGCGAAGTGGTGCATTGCCGCGTCGAGCAATGCAATTCCCCCTTCGTCCAATCGATCAAATCCGGCTCGGTTTATCCCCTGCCAATTGCGCATGGCGAAGGGCGTTACGTCGCCGACGAAAAAACGCTCGAGCGGTTGGAAGCGAATGGACAAATTGCTTTGCGGTATTCTTCGCCGCGTGGTATTACAACAAACAAATCGAATCCCAATGGTTCGCTCCGCAATATCGCCGGAATCGTCAACCGCGACGGCAATGTCATGGGACTGATGCCCCATCCCGAACGGCGGGCGAATGCGATAACCGGTGGAGATGAAGGACTAGCTTTGCTCCATGCTTGGAGCAAATAAATGTTGGGACAAATCGAATTGCTGGTTATTTTTTTCGTCATCCTTTTTCTTTTTCGGACGGATGAGTACAGTGATTCGATCAAAGGATTTAAGCATCTGAAAGCGGCGGTTAACGAAGTAAAGTCGGCAGTCACACAATCGGTGATCCAGCCGGTGCGCGACTCTTGGCAAGAAGTAAAACGAAACGGAACGACCGGTGAAAGAAACGATCCATCGCATCGCGGATGATGTAAACAACGGCCGAATCGATCCCCGCGAACGCGTATCCGACGCTCTCGCGCTTATCGAACAATACGAGTACTTGAACGCAACCCGTTTTCTCCTCCGCGATAAAGCGATGGCGGCTGCGGAGCGGCTCAATCAGGCGATTCGCGGCGGTAAACGCGATTTTCCGTTGGCAGGTGTTACTGTTGCTGTGAAAGATAATATAGTCACGACTGGCGATGAGTGTACTGCCGGCTCGAAAATTCTGAAATCGTATATTTCGCCTTACACGGCTACTGCGGTGGAACGGTTGGAAAATGCTGGAGCCATCGTCGTTGCGAAAACGAACATGGATGAGTTTGCAATGGGTTCCTCCGGAGAAAATTCCGCCTATGGCGCAACCGGACACCCGTTCGATCCATCGCGGGTACCCGGCGGTTCATCCAGCGGTTCGGCGGTTCTCGCGGCAGTAAATGCGGTCGACATCTCGCTGGGAAGCGAGACCGGTGGTTCGGTTCGGCAACCGGCGGCGTTTTGCGGTGTTGTTGGCGTAAAACCTACTTACGGTAGAGTCTCGCGTTACGGATTAATCGCGTTTGCCTCGTCCCTCGATCAAATCGGTGTATTCGCCAATAACGTATCCGATACTGAGGCTGCGTTGTACGCGATGGCAGGCGCTGACGAACACGATGCCACGAGCGCCCGCGAACCGGTTCCGGCGGTCGGAACTGAACTTGACGACGGATTGCAGGGTCTAAAGATTGCTGTTCTCAAAACATCGCCTGAGTTAAAACCTCAATCCGATGTTGCCAATGCGTTTGACTATACAATACATCGAATGGCGGAAGAAGGGGCGGAAGTCGACGAAGTCGAGTTTCCCTTGTTCGCGGAAGCGATTGCGACGTACTACATCATTTGTACTGCTGAAGCTTCTTCCAATCTTGCCCGATACGATGGCGGACGTTATGGTGCCCGCGTCGAAACAGACGGTCTTCGCGATACCTACAAACAGACCCGCGGACAAGGGTTCGGCAGGGAAGTGAAGCGCCGGATACTCTTAGGAACGTTCGTACTCTCGTCTGGATTTATCGACGCCTATTATCGGAAAGCGATGTTGGTGCGGCGGAAAATGGCGAACGAGTATTTGAGCGTTATGGAAAAATACGATGCTTTAGTATTGCCCACTTCGCCGACGACCGCCTTTAAGATGGGTGAACGGATGGATGATCCGGTTGCAATGTACTTGAGCGACATCTATACCGCGCCGGCGAATCTGATCGGGGTACCGGCGATTTCGGTTCCCTTCGGAGTCGATGAAAATCGTCTCCCGATTGGAATGCAGGTAATGGCGAAACCATTTGCTGAAGCCCGGATGTTTCGTGTTGCCTCGGCGCTTGAACACATCCATGCCCGTTCGTAATTCTTTTTTGAAAGTAGGGGTGGTTGGCAGCCGCCCGACACTTGTGAGGCAGTCACATTCTACTGCTGCGATAAACTAACTCTGAGATACTTGGCATGACTTGGGAAACTGTAATCGGCTTAGAAGTTCACGTTCAGTTACAGACCGAAACAAAAATGTTTTGCGGTTGCTCGACGCAATACGGCAGTGTGCCGAATTCACTGGCGTGCCCGGTCTGTTTAGCGTTGCCCGGCGCTTTGCCGGTACCGAATCGACGCGCCGTCGAGTTCGCTATTCGATTAGGACTCGCCCTCGGTTGCACGATTCGTAATACCACCAAATTCGACCGCAAGAATTACTTCTAT